>DYKL01000537.1 GCA_020722645.1 Acetofilamentum sp.
AAAGGCAAAGGCAAAAGTTTTTAAACTGCAAATGAGTATCGCTAAGGCTGTTAAACAACAAAAATGTAACTAAAATAAAAGTTTAACAGTCGGGTGGTATGGGCACATAAAGCCTTAAAGATGCCTGAGCTCCCAAAAGTTTTTGGGACGGTGAACTTAGCGAAGCGATCTCACGAATACCAATAAAAGAAAGATAAATAATGAGTAAAGTCGCACGTACGGTTCTTTGGGGGCTTACGCTACCCGGTGCGGTAATGAAAAATCCGCATTACTTTTGACCAGATATAACCAAATATTCTTCATAATTTTCTTTAAAAAACTCATCAAAAGTCTGATAGTCATAGAACTCATCATGCCAATCTGAAATTTCTTTGAAAACTATTTCTAAATTATCAATATTGACTTTGCTTTTATAAGCTTCATTTTTTGAATTATTCCAATACCATTCATAAGAAATAATTGTATTCTTTTCTACTCGTGGAATAATCAAAATGTCCACATCATCAGTTTCATAGAGATAACAGCCAATAAATTTTTCAGTTGAAATTTCAAATTTTTCAAACGGAACTTACTATGAAAAATCCAGTATTTCTGAGGGTTTGAGCATATAAAAACTCACAATCTGTTGCTACAAATTGTAAATGCTTGATATTGTGTATTTTTGCAAAATTAATGTTTTTTTTCTGACAAACAAGTAAAATTGCATAAAAATTTTAATCTATTGATAATGTGAAATATAGTAAATTTATTTCTGTTGCTACAAAAGTGCCTTTTTTCTAAGCAATCGCCCGTAAACCCTACAAACTTGTAAGTAAGTTCCGTTCAAAAAAATGTTTTGGCACTTCTTTTTTTCTCTTAAAAATTGCCCAATCTTTTGATTTGTAAAGATAATTCAGTTTAAAATCTATCGGAATTAATTTTTTATTTTTTATTTCCATAATCTTGTATTTATAATTTTTGTATTTTTGTGTTATTAAATTAAATGCAAATTGAATGAGAACTTATATTGATACTTCCGTATTTGGCGGATATTTTGATATTGAATTTGAAATACCGACCAAACAATTTTTTGCAGAGATTGAAAAAGGAATTAAAATTCCAATGGTTTCTGATTTGACTGTTTCGGAACTTGAAAAAGCACCTAAACAAGTCAAAGAACTTTATAATAAAGTGCTTGACAAACTGCAATTTCTTCCTATTGATAAAGAAATGATTGATTTGGCAAACGCTTACATAAAAGAAAAAGCATTGACGATTAAATCTATGGATGACGCTATTCATATTGCTACCGCAACCATTCACAGAATAGATGTTATTGTTAGTTGGAACTTTAAACATATTGTAAATCTTAATCGTATTCGTATTTTCAACGCAGTAAATCTTAAACATGGTTATCCGGTAATGGAAATAAGAACACCACTTGAAGTATTGAGTATTAAACCATAAAAATATTATTACCATGACAACAAAAGTTAAAACAAAAAAATTTGAAGGCGTTAAAACAATGCTTTCAATAAAAGCAGAGATTAGCGAACAATTCGCAAAAAATCCTGATATGATATTAAAAAATTTATTAGCCATTCGTAAAAAATATAATTTGCAAAACGCTGATAGAAAAAAAATACCGCTAACATAAAACAGACCGACCATGCCTGCCTTTTTGCCACAGCACAAAAACCCAACACACGAAAAAGGCAAGCACTGCGGCTGTTTTTTTTTATTATTTCGAGGTAATGTACTGTAAATGAATGAGTTACGTTTAATAACTCCAAGTG
>DYKL01000074.1 GCA_020722645.1 Acetofilamentum sp.
AATCAATTTGCTGAATATTAACGAATTACTTCAAAATATACCGAACTATTGTTATTAAACAGATTTGTAAAATAATCAGTACCTTTCTGATTAAGGTGAGATTCGTCACCAAAAAACGAATCGGGTAAGCAATATAATGAGTCTGAAATTAAAAAATCAGGATATGCCTTTTGTTTTTCCTGCATATATTTTTGATATTCAGCAATAAAATTATTATCTAATTTTCTGAAAGAACTTTCATTCATCGGCATTGCAAAAAAAATGCACATAACTTTGTTTTGTAAGCAAAAATTTAAAATTTCGTCAAAATAGAAATCGTAAATCGCCGAGGGAGCAAAATTTTTCATCTTGGTTTCGTAATTCAGCATACAGCAACTGTCTTTTAAATCAGGGTGCGGACGTTTTCCTCTGTTGTTCAAAACAAAATCAATCAGTTCCGCATTATCCTCGTAGCCGAAAAAAATTAAATTATTACGTAAATCCTCCTGATAAAAATTCGGAAAATTAATTTTATATAACAGATATCTCAGAATCAAAACCGACGACAAAGACTCGTCATTCAGTCTTTTGGAATTTATTTTGATTTCTTTGATTTCTTCAAAACTAAAAAAGTCGTTCCTTACCGCCAAATCCCAAAAAGCAAAATATTCTGTTAAAAATCGAGGAGAAATTGAAAAATAAACAGTGTCAGGTAAATCATATACAATGTCATATTTTTTTATTAGATAGTAAATTTCAATAGGTGTAGCTCCTCCAAGCCCGAATGACCATGAATTTTTAATTTTTGTGTAATCTAATGCCGCATTTAACCTTGAATCTCCAACAAAAAGAACCTGAATTGAGCTGTCTGTCAAGTCATAATTTTTTTTAAGGATTTCATTTAAAATAAGCCATCTAGTGTTGTTTACGTTGTTGTATCTCATAGAAAAAAACTCTGTATAAACATAAAAACTGAGGCAAACGATAATAAAAATAATTATAAATTTAGATAATATATTTTTTTTGTTTTTGGACATTTTAAAAAAGTAATTTACTGATAATTTGCTATTTCGGAATTACAATCGGACAATAACTCTGCCTTCGTGATGTTTTTCCTAACAGCTTGTAAAATTTTAACTTATAATTCATATTTCAATGTCGTTTAGTTAGTAGATTTAATATATTGCCCCGCTGGTGCAAATGGCTTGAGTGTATGTTAATTTTTACAATTATTAAGCCCCTGCGGGGCATTTTTTTATTAATTCACATCCATTGAATATAGTTAGTTAATGTATTTCTTGCATCAATCAGGTGTTTTCCAACTGATTGAAATACTAAACTTAAAACACAGATTTTAACTTTTTATATTTCTACTTCTAATTCTTATTACTTAGGAACATGTTTAAAAAAATAGTCCAATCTCAGCGGTACTTTGCGTTTCTTTCTTTGCTGTAAAAAAATAGTATTCAAATATTTAACCGCAGAGAACCGCCAAGGTTTTTACAAAGAGCCGCAAAGAAATACGGACATTAATTTAGTACATATTCCATAATGTCTGTTAATAATGTGCCAAGTTTATAAATCTTGCCCTGAAAGGGTCTAAAAGCCTGCCCTGTAAGTGTCTTTTATTGAAAATCAAATGCTTATACTTTACGAACTTTACAAACTCTATGAACTTTAAGAACTAACTCTACTTATTTGAATAAATCAACAATAACATCTTCGGAAAAATATTTGAAATAATTGTTTGCGTCAATGAACTCTTGTGCCAACTGCATTTTCTTTTGTTGTAATTTGTTGATTTTTTCTTCAACTGTTCCGAAAGTTATAAATTTGAACGCAAAAACATTGTTTTTTTGACCGATTCTATGTGCTCTTGCAATGGCCTGTCTTTCAACAGCCGGATTCCACCACGGGTCGAGGATAAAAACATAATCCGCAACAGTCAGATTTATCCCTATTCCACCTGCTTTTATAGAAATTAAGAACAATTTTATATCGTTATTATTCTGAAACTCATCAATAATTTCTTGTTGTTTTGGTGTATCACCTGTCAGCAAAAGATAAGGTAATTCTTTTCGTTTAAACTCTTTTTCAAATAATTTCAAATATTTCACAAAGCTCGAAAAAATAAGCACTTTGTGGTTACTTTGCAGTAGAACTTTAAGTCTGTTTACAACCTCGTCAAATTTCCCTGAATTGAATCTTTCTTCTTTATCAATAATATTCGGGTGATTTGCAATTTGACGAAGCTTAGTCAATGCCTGCAATACAAAAACGCTCGATTGCTTAAGTGTGCCCTGATTGTACAATTCAACTATTTTGTTGCGAACTTTCGATTTTTCCTGTTCGTAAATAAACAACTGGTCTTCTGTCATTTCACAGATAATTGTTTGTTCTTCTACTGCCGGCAAATCCTTAACAACCTCTTCTTTGGTTCTTCTGAGAATAAAAGGCGCAATAATTTTCTTTAGCTCAGCCTTAGCATTTTCGTCATTATAACGTTCAATCGGACTGATAAAATTTTCTCTGAAAAACGCGTAGTTCCCTAAAATTCCTTTGTTTATAAAATTTAATTGCGACCATAAATCTCTCAGAGAATTTTCAATCGGTGTGCCGGTTAAAACAATTCTGTTTTTTGCTCTCAGAAGTTTAACTGCCTGATAAGTTTTAGAATTAGGATTTTTAATGTACTGACTTTCGTCAAGAACAATGTAGTTAAATTCAAAATTTGACAAAAAATTCAAGTCATTACGGGCAATACCGTAACTTGTGATTATCAAATCAACTTTATCAAATTTTTTCGTATATTTTTCGCGCTCATTACCGGCATACAAAAGAGTTTCGATTGCAGGGGTATTTTTTTTGACTTCGTTCAGCCAGTTGTGTAGAAGCGAACGAGGGACAATTATCAGATTAAGTTTATGATTTTCAACAGGTTTGATTTTTGCTTTAATTTGTTTGTTATCTTCCAGATCTTTCAGGATTGCACATAAAGCCTGAACTGTTTTCCCAAGCCCCATATCATCTGCCAGACAACCGCCGAAATTATTTTCTCTGAGTTTAACCAACCAGGAAACTCCGGTTTTCTGATAATCCCTGAGTTTTGTTTTCAGTGTTTTCGGAAATTCTACTTGATGTTGAGTCGGGTATTTGAAAAAATCGTCCAATTTTGAAACTTCTTCGCTAAAATTATAGGCATATTTAGTTTCAAGAATTGCAAAATAATGATACTTGCTGATTTTTATATTATCGTTTTTTGTTTTTTTAGCGTATTTCAGAATATTTTTATATTTAGCAAACCAGGGTTCAGGGATAATTGCTATTTCACCGTTTGGAAGTTCTATTTCCCTTTTTTCATTCAAAATGTTTTCTCTTAACTTAAAGAAAGGTATCTCAAAATCGCCGAATTTAACAATTGCTTTTATGTCAAACCAATCTATATGTTCACTAATTTCAAATTCAAGACTTACTTCTTTAACAAAATATTTTTTTTGTGCAAAACGCTGAATAATCTCAAAACCTTCGTTAACTAATTTTTGATAATTATCATTTAACCAGTTTATTGTGTTGTTTTTTTGTTGTTCCTTACTTTCTATCTTAATATCAACTTTGTAAATATTATCGCTTTTGGGTATCAGTCCGAAGTTTTTAATTTTTTCCAAAATCTGATTTTCCCATTTTTTATCCCTTGTAAATTTGGAAATTGATAAAGTCTTTTCATCTAATTCGACATAATTGATCATTTTATCGTCAGGCAAAAAAGTAATTTCGTTGTATTTGAACTTTGGGATTATTGCATATTCACTTGTCCAGTCGTTTTCTATGAAAAGTTGAGCTTTTTTATCGGGATTCAATTCATTAATTTCAAAACCGGTACCTCTGACTTTGTGGTCTCTGACTGTTTTAAGAATGAATTCACGAAAATATTTTTTTTCTATTGTTTTTGGAACTTCAATAAATTGTTTTGTGTAAAAAGGCAATAATTTTTTAGAGTCTATTGTTTCAAAAGACATCAAAATATGTTCTAATTCGATAAATGCCGGTTTATTTGTCAGAATAATCGGTTTTTTGTTAAAAATTGAAATTTCTTTATTGTTAAAAGTAACTGTAAGATAGTATTTAATCCCTGTTTCGGTTCTTTCAAAGTTAAAAACGACGTCTGCAAGCGTAGGATTTATTGTAATTCTGTCGGTTTTGTAAATGTAGTCGTAGCGATGCTGCTTGTAAAATATTTCTACATTACTTTTTTTGAGTAAATCAATAAGTTTTGCTACGTTTTTTTCGATATAAGGTCTGATTAAATTGTCAATTGTGTTTTCATCTAATGAAGCCAGATAATCAGTAACAGAAAGTTTTTTGTTTTTGTTAAAGTAGGCGTAAATTTTTTCATCTGAGTATTTATCTGTTATTTCTATAATTTTTTTTTCGATATTTGTAAATTCATCAGGCGAATCAAGAGTATCCTGAAATACAACCGAACGAATTACTTTAAAAAATTCCTCGTTGTTTTCTTTAACGATATAAGGTTGTGCAATATACTTAAAATACGGGTGTTGTCTTATTCCGACAATAAACTTTTTCACTTAAAATTAAAATTTAATATGTTGTTTTCTATATATATGCTTTGGATTACCAAATTCTGCAAAGATATTAAATTTCGTTTTTTAAGCAAATTTTATAATGTTAATATTTTAGATTTTTTGAAGTAATAATCCGTATTATTAAATTCCCCGAAAAATCGGTGCAAGCTGTTGATATCACAAAGCCTTGGTTCATAAAAACTTTTTATGAATAATTACGGATAATATAGTAAACATTTGTTTGATAAAGTTTCTTAAAAAAAGAATGTAAATATCATTTACCTCTAAAAGTATATACTCATAAGATATTTACGGTGGGAAATCTGCTTTCAGAAATAGATAAATGTTATTTCAATTTTTTTCTTTTCAACCAAAAACTAATTTTTATCTTTACAGCAAAAAAATGAGACGCATTTTACCATTTATTCTGCTGTTTTTTATTACAAATTACTGTTTTTCGCAGATAAATTTTATTGTAAACATAAAAAACAATGAAAGAATTGAAGCAAAATCATACCTTGTATACGAAACTGTTAATCAGGAGAAAATACTCATAGACACAGCGACTGTCAGCAATAATTACATAAATTTTAAAATTCCAGATTCATTAAACAACAGATTATTAACTCTGGGCTTTTTCGGCGGAAATCTAAATCAGGCTGTTGAAATGCCTCTTGTTTGTTCCGATGATAAAACTATTGAATTTGAAATAAAATTCCCCGAAATAATGTACGACTGTAATGTTGTAAATTCCGCTTCAAATAAGATTTTATACTATTTTTTCCAACAAGACCACATTTTACAGCAAAAAATTCGTTCGGTTGAAACGATGCTTGAGCTATATTCAGAACAAAAAACCGGCGAATTTTACAAATTACTCGAAAAAGAACATCAAAATCTTGAACTCGAAGAAAAAAATTTCATCAATCAATATTACTCTAAAAATAACCGTACTCAAGCTGATAATTTTATAAAACATCAATTAGAAATGTACACCGGAAATTATGAAATTTTATCGGCTCAGAATGAAGACTTATTTCTGAAAAGTCCTTTGTTTTATCCTTGGGTTTGGACTTATTTAAATAAATTCACAAATCAGCAGTTATCCAAAAATGAGCAAGTCAGCAAATATATCGAAGCTGTTGATAATTTATCTTTATTTTTCGTTTTTTATCACGAAGAAAAGATGAGTTTGATGAAAGTACTTGCCAATGAAATGGAAAAAGCAGGCTACGACGAAGTAAGTCTGTACATTTTCGATTACATCATTTCGCCGGAATTATGCGAACCTGACAGCACAATAATTGTTAAAGCAGAATGTTTAAAAAAAATTCAAATCGGAAAACAGGCTCCTGAAATATATTTTGAATATGATATTGGCATAAATTCAATGTACGAAATAGGAACATCTTATACACTGCTTATTTTCTGGGCAAGTTGGTGTGAGCATTGCAGGCAAATTATTCCTGAAATTAAAAATCTATACGAATCTCAGAAAAATTCAAAAAACTTTGAAGTTTTGGCTGTTTCTATAGATAATGACCAAAAAGAATGGTAAAAATACATCAGTGAAAACAAAATCACTTGGTAGAATTACTGCGACTTAAAATCGTGGGAGGGTAATGCTGCAAAAGACTACTGTCTGAGAGGAACCCCAACAATTTTTATTCTCGACCAAAACAAAAAAATTATTGCAAAACCATTAACTTTTTTTGAAATAAAAGCCGTATTGGAAAAACAGTGATGATATTTTTAAAATTATTTTGTTTTAAAATTATTTTGTTATTTTTGCTTTATTAAAAGCTTATCATTTAATTTCAAAATTTATAAACTATGAGGAAGTTATATTTTTTTATCACTTTTGTTTTCGTCGCATTTTTCATAAATGCACAATCCATCAGTCCTGAACTTGTTTCAAATGCAGGTGATGAATTTTCAAACGCCACGATTACCATATCTTGGTCTTTGGGTGAAGTAATGACCGAAACATACACAGCAGGAGACATGAATCTTTCGCAGGGTTTCAATCAAGGCATTATGGATTTTGTCCCAATAAAAGAATTACCAAATTTGGACTATACAATTAATAATTATCCAAACCCAACACAAGCAATTATTACTGTTGATATAATTGGATTAGATGATAATCAAACCCTAAATGCAAAAATTTACTCAATTAATGGTGTTTTTATCGAAGAAATTGAGCTTAATCAAACAAAAAATATTGATTTTGTTAATTACGCTTACGGCATCTATTTGATATATACAACTCTGATAATCTGATTGTTAAAAACGGGAAAATTATAAAATTATAATAATCTTTTCCTTAATATTAAGATGAAATAATTATCTGTGTAAAAAAATGATATATTCATTAATTTTGATACTAATTTTTTGATTTTATTTTTATTAACGTTTAAAATTTCGTTACATTCTACATTATTAATAATTTACATTTGTGCTTGTAACGAGTTTTTTTTTGTTTCTACAACGAGTTGAAACTCGTGGTTATCATTATTTTAGTCCTACGGACTATATTTATATCAGCATCTTAATATTGCGGAATAGAGCGAATTATAATTAAACTATTTTTTTTTAAACACACAACATCATTTATACATATCATCTGACTTTGAAGAGACAATATTATAAGCTAACCTAAAAATAATGAGCAAAAAGCAAAAGTTTTACGTTGTTTGGCAAGGCAAAAACCCGGGAATTTATAAAACATGGGACGAATGCAAAGAACAAATTCAAGGTGTTGCTGCAAAATACAAAAGTTTTGATACTTTGGCTGAGGCTGAATACGCTTTCCAAAAAAACTACGACGAATTTTACGGTTTGAAAGGCAAAAAAAACTTTTTGAGCGAAGAAGTTGTTAAAATACACGGGAAACCCATCGGAGAAGCTATTGCCGTTGATGCTGCTTTTAACGGAAAAACAAAAATGCTTGAATATCAAGGTGTTTTTGTTGAAACAAGTTCACTTGTCTTCAAATATGGACTAATAAATGGCGGAACAAACAATATCGGTGAGTTTCTTGCTATAGTTCACGCCTTATCTCTGCAAAAAAAACACAAAACCAACTATCCGATATACACTGATTCTTTAACTGCTATTTCGTGGATAAAACAAAAGTACTGCAAAACAGAATTAGAAGTATTGCCGGAGAATAAAAAAATCTTTCAAATTATTCAACGTGCCGAAAAATGGCTAAGAGAAAATTCTATCAGCGAATTTCAGATTTTAAAGTGGAAAACAGAAGTCTGGGGCGATATTCCGGCTGATTTCGGAAGAAAATAAACAGATACCAATTTTTTTAATTCGCTTTCTATGATGTGCTTTTTCGGATTTGCAATCATTATTGTCCGAAACCTTATATTAAAAATTTGTCGCTAGCCTACTCATACGCTTTGCGTCATTACGAGGCTTTGCTTCGTACGCTTTGCGTCATTGCGACCACGAGGAACGAAGTGGGAAGCAATCTCTTTGAGTCTGCTTCGCAAAGCCTCGCAATAACGTTTGCCTCGCAGAGACGAAAAGTCTGGAAAAAAATGTAAGCAGCAAAACTTGGAGTTATTGTGGCTTTTAATACATAGTTTTAATCGAAATCAACTTTTTTTAACTATTTAAAATACAATTATAAAACGTAATGTGTTTAAATATAAGGTTTTATGTTTCGGACAATAATGATTTGCAATCCGAAAACAACTACTAATCTGATAATTATATACATTCGGATTGCAAAGTCGAATGAGTTATATTCAAAGTTGGTTTTGATGTAAAATTTTAAAATAAAACACCCATTGTCTAAAAGTTGCATATCAAATTGTAAATCAGTTTTTAAATTTTGTAAAATTTTGTGATTAAATTTCTGAAACAAAATGATGATTTTTTTCGTATGTATATACTGAACACATAAAACACGCACAATGAAAGAAAATAAATTTTTTTTGGTATCGGCTGATACATTTAAAATCTTTATTTTGGTTGCATTTGTTCTGGCTGTTGTATTAGCTTTTGTGATTTTGTAAAGTAAAATAATCGTTTCATTTATCCCTGTCAATTTGGCAGGGATTTTTTTATTAATCATTTTTACTAATTTTGCAAAACTTAAATAATTTAAACTATGGAAAATATTAAATTAAATCTTGAAAACATTTTTGGCTTTATAAACCGAAATGATTTTGAATTTACAAAGGGTAAGGCTTTGGAATTCAACAAAGAACTTAATAATCCGCAGGGCAAATATACAGGATTTACAGGTTGGGTTCATCTGCCTTTTACTACAAATGACGATTTTATTGATAAAATAAACAACACAATCAAAGAATTAAAGAAAAAAGCAAAATATTTAGTTGTTGTAGGTATTGGTGGTTCGTATCTCGGAGCAAAGGCTGTCATTTCGACATTATCAAAAAACTTTGTCGAACCAAATGTCATTTTTGCAGGAATAAACCTGAGCGAAGAATATTTATCTGAACTAATTGATTATCTGAATGATAAAGAATTCGGAATTTGCGTAATTTCAAAATCAGGCACAACAACAGAACCTGCAATTGCCTTTAGAGTGCTGAAAGATTTCTTAATATCAAAAGTTGGTGAAAAAGAAGCAGTTAAGAGAATTGTTGCTGTTACCGACAAAGAAAAAGGTGCATTAGTTAAAATGTCCGAAAAAATGGGGTTCAAGACTTTTGTAATACCCGATGACATTGGCGGACGTTTTTCTGTACTTACGCCTGTCGGACTTATTCCTGTTGCATTTGCCGGTTTTGATATTAAACAACTTTTAGAAGGTGCAAAATCAATGGCTATATTGACAGATGATGAAAAAACTTATGAAGAAAACATTTCCGCTCAATATGCTGTTGCAAGATATTCACTGTTACAAAAACGCTATTTTATTGAAATATTGGCAAATTACAATCCAAAATTACATTATACAGCAGAATGGTGGAAACAACTTTTCGGTGAAAGCGAAGGGAAAGAAGGTAAAGGTATATTTCCTGCATCTGTTGATTTTACTGCCGATTTGCATTCACTTGGACAATATATTCAGCAAGGACCAAGATTTTTGTTCGAAACCGTTCTGAAAGTTAATAAATCATTTGATAAAATAAATATTCAGGAAGATGCCGAAAACTTGGACGATTTGAATTATTTAAACGGAAAAAATCTCGAATATGTCAATCAAAAAGCGATGGAAGGAACACTCGAAGCACACATAAGCGGCGAAGTACCAAATATAATTATCGAATTGCCCGAAATCAATGAGTTTTCAACAGGACAATTGATTTATTTTTTCGAAAAAGCATGCGGAATCAGTGCAATGCTTATTGATGTTCATCCGTTCAATCAACCCGGAGTTGAAGCATATAAATCTAATATGTTCAGATTATTGGAGAAACCTGCAAAATGACAAATTGTCAATAAAAATTATAATATTTTGTCAAAATTTTAAATGGCAATAATTTTGATAAACTTTTAAAAGTGTTTAATCTATGGCAAAAAAGAAAAAAATTATGGAAAAAGAAAAAAATGAAAACATTCAAAATCCTGAAAATCAAAAAGAAAATACAGAAAATTTAAGCAAAGAACAACAGCAAGAAGTTGTTGATGAAACAGAAAAAAAAAATTGTAATGAAGCAGTAAGTGAAGAAACAAAAAGTCTTTTGGAAAAATATAACGAATTGAATGACAAATATTTAAGACTAATTGCTGAATATGATAATTACCGAAAACGAACTTTAAAAGAAAAAATGGACCTAATCAAATCAGGTGGATCTGATGTTTTAATAAGTATTTTGCCCGTAATTGATAATTTTGAAAGAGCTTTGTCATCTTTGAATGCCGCAACAGAGATAGAACCTGTTAAAGAAGGTATTTTGCTGATTTATAACAGTTTTGTAGAATTTCTAAAACAAAGAGGAGTTCAGGAAATTGAAGCATTAAATCTACCTTTGAATACAGATCTTCACGAAGCCGTAGCACAAACACCCGCTCAAAACGACGAAACAAAAGGCAAAATAATTGACGTAATAGAAAAAGGCTATATTTTGAACGAAAAAGTTTTGAGATTTGCAAAAGTTATTGTAGCTCAATAATAAAGGAGAAAAAAATGTCAAAAAGAGATTATTACGAAGTATTAGAAGTCGATAGAAAAGCCGGTATTGACGAAATTAAAAAGGCTTATCGAAAAAAAGCAATGGAATATCACCCCGACAGAAATCCGGGAGATGCTCAGGCAGAAGCTAAATTCAAAGAAGCTGCAGAAGCTTACGAAGTTCTGAGTAACGAACAGAAACGTCAAAGATACGACCAGTACGGACACGCAGGTGTTAACCAAGGTGCCGGAGGCGGATTTTCTATGAATATTGAAGACATCTTTTCTCAATTCGGCGACATTTTTGATGGTTTTGGCAGTTTCGGAGGTTTCGGCGGATTCGGAGGCGGCACACGAAGAGCAAGACAAAACAGAGGTGCTGATTCAAGAATCAAACTTAAAATTACTCTTAATGACGTTTTGACAGGCGTAACAGGTAAAAAAATCAAAATTAAAAAGTATGTTGCCTGTGAACATTGTAACGGGACAGGTGCGAAAGACGGAAAACTCGAAACCTGTTCGACCTGCCGTGGAAGTGGGTACGTAACTCAGGTTTCAAGCACTTTTTTAGGTCAGGTACAACATACATCACCCTGCCCTACTTGTCATGGAGAAGGTAAAATGCCAAAAGAAAAATGTCCGCATTGCAACGGAGAAGGAATTGTTAATGGCGAAGAAATTGTCTCTATTGATTTTCCGCCCGGAATATCTCAGGATATGCAAATGACATTACGTGGCAAAGGACACGCTGCCAGAAGAGGCGGTATAAACGGCGATTTACTAGTTACTTTTGAAGAAGAACCTAATGAACATCTTAAAAGACAAGGTGCAGATTTATTGTACGAGTTAGACCTAAGCATTCCCGATGCCATTTTAGGCTCACAAGTGGACATACCTTGGATTAACAGCTCATTTAAAATAAAGACAGACCCGGGAATACAGCCCGGTAAAGTATTGCGACTTCGCGGAAAAGGTCTGCCCGTATATAATTCTTCGAGAATAGGAGATTTATTGGTTAAGGTAAATGTTTACATACCAAAGAATTTAACAAAAGACGAAAAGAAAATTGTTCAAAAATTATCAGAGTCAGAAAACTTTAAACCTCAGGAAACTAAATCATTTTTTGACAAAGTTAAGGACAGTTTCGGGTTTTAAATTCAATCAGCAATTCCTGAACAAAAATAAATTAAATAATTGAAAATCACAACAAAAA
>DYKL01000075.1 GCA_020722645.1 Acetofilamentum sp.
TTGTAACTGCTCATGACTTAAACATGCAACTAACTAATAACCAACTATTTTAAAAGTTGTCATAGGTAGGAACGAAGTAGCTGACTCGTTAAAACCGGTTCGGGCTTGAGATTGCTTCGTGCCTCGCAATGACGCAAAGCGTACGAAGCAAAGCCTCGTAATGACGCAAAGCGTATGAGTAGGCTAGCGACAAATTTTTAATACAAGGTTCCGGACAATAATGATTTGCAATCCGAAAATATCTACAAATCAAACAGTAAAATGCTTTTGGATTCAAATCAGAATGAGCTACAATGAAAAAAATTCATTGCATTTTGTTTAATCTTCATCGGGCAACTGCTCAAAAAAATACACCATTATTCTTGTGCATTTTGAATATTGTTCTACATAATAATCAAGTACTACTTCAATAGAAAAATCTTCGGCATCATAAATGTATGACTTAAAATCACCTTTATCTTCGTAATAATAATCTTTTCCCATTACGCTATGAGCATAAGTGATGTCTTGTCCTAATAATTTGCCGATACATTTTTCAATATTCAATACATCAATTGCAGTTTCAATATCGTTGTACATATTGTCAATTGATAGAATTTCCATATATACAGTCCAAATTTTCTGGTCGCCTTTATGTACTTCAAGTGTCATTGGATAGTTTGTTTCAGTAAAGTAATAAACCCAGTAGCTGTCTCCTTCTCCAACATCTTCAAATGTATCCGGCTCACCGTACAAATTTTTAACATCTTCGAAAGTCTGTCCTGAAGTTATCCCGCAAAAAGTTTTGAAATCCTGAACTATTAATTTACAGTCTGATTGAGCGGAAGATATAGAATAAGTTAATATTCCCAAAAACAAAAAAATAATTGATTTTTTCATATACTAAATTTTTAAATTTTTACTAATATATAAAACGCTGACTTTAAAAAAAATATTTTTTGACGAAAATAATTACTTCATCTTTTTTTTATTTTTTAAAATTTTAAGAAAAATAAGAAATTAAAAAAGGTTGGCATATTTCAGACAACCTTTTCGTTTGTTAATTTTAAGAATATTACTTTTTGATTAAGGTGATATTTTCGTTTACTAATTTACCCGATACATTAATAATGTATATACCTGCAGGTTGATTAGATATATCAATATACATTGAATTTTCTGCTACAAAGTAATGATTTAGGTCAGAATAAACCAATTGACCGGCAATATTATAAATTTGAATATTCAAATTGTCTTCAAGTTTTGAATTTAAGTTAAATATGAAAATTCCTTCAGTTGGATTAGGATACACAGAAAGAGTAATTGTATTTGCAACAATAGAAGTCGCTCCTTCAATTATGTTAATTTGCAATTCCTGAGACCATTCTCCTTCACCACAATCATTTATTGCTCTTACTTTTATAAGTGCTGTGCCTACATAGTCATCACTCGGATTAAAGAAAGCAGTATCTGTAATTCCGAAAATCGAACCTGCTTCTGTCGGACTGACTGACCATTCGTATTGTGTTGCATTTTCAACAGTAGAAGTGTAATATTTAACAACTGCATTATTATTTCCTACTTCTATATTACCCCATGGTTTATCCGGAGCAACTAACTCAGGATAAACATTAACAGTTACTTGTCTTTCGATAGTATTTGTTCCGTCATCAATTGTAAGATAGTATGTTGTTGTTTCGGTAGGACTGACAACCGGATTTTCATCATTTGAAGAAAATGAACCGCCGTCTGTCCAAGTATATGTATAAGAACCTTCACCACCTGCTGCATTTGCAAACAAAGTTGCAGATTCTCCGTTACAAATATTTTGCGGTATTGCAAGCGGACTTGCTGTTAAAGGAATTTCATCAGCTACAACCATTGTAACTGGTACATCAATTGTTTCAAAGTTTGCTGCATTGCTATTTATGTGAATATCAGCTGTGTATGTCCCGGGTAGAAAATCAGTAGCATCAAAATTAACAGGAACATAAATTGTTTGCCCGGGTTCTACTATTTCGACAGGTGGTTCAACTGAAAGCCAACCCATGATATTTACGCTGTAATCTTCGACTTCACCGTATGTAGTTGTTCCACAAGGACTTCCGCAATCATCGCCAAAATATTTCAATCTTATTCTCATTGTTGTTTCTCCTGAAGTAGCATCAGAGGGTATTGTAATTTGATACGTGCCGTCAGCTCCATCATTTACAGCGCATACAACATTTTCGCCTGCATCTTCAAAATCACTGTCTTGATTAAAGTCTATCCAGATTCCTAAGTCATCAGAATCGTAAATATTTCCGTTAGTGATTGTAATATCATAAGTTTCACCGGTATTTACTTCTGTTGATAAATTTGTATAATCGGAATATCCGCTTGCAGATGTACCTGTATTGTTAATTGTTCCAAAAACTACTCCTGATATATATTCATCGCCTCCACCGCTTGCAGCACAATAATCTTTGGGAATGTTGCTGTATTTATTTGTAATTTCAGTTGAAACATCAAAAATAAGGTCTATTTGTCCGTTATTTGTAACTGTTAAAAAATGAGATGAAGTTTGTCCGGAAAGAAGTGTATCTGTTAGTTCATCGGGAGTAACAGAAATCATAGCGATGCCCCATTCTACATAATCAGATACTTTTGCAGATTCGCCGTCTGTATGTTGAGCAGAAACCTGATATTTGTGAGTGCCATAAGAAGGTAAAACGTCAATATATGTTGTGTCTGTTGTGTTTAATATTAAAACATCATTTCGATAAACATTGAATTCAACAAAATCTTTTTTGTCTCCATTAAAATTCCATACTAATTCAGTAGCACCGGTTTGTAAATTTATAATTTCAGCATCAAGTCCGGTAGGTCTAGGTCTTAAATTTACTGAAAATGGAGAAGTATATGCTTTGAAAACTCCGTCTCTGTCGTCAGACCAAACAGGATAAACATTGCCGTCCAAAGAAGCGATACCGAGATAATCCCCCATATAACCACCTGCAAGTCCGGGAATAGCTTTTGTTGTGAAAGAAACATCGCTTACTCTGAAATCTTCCCAAGTGTCGCCACCATCAAGCGAAACAGCAACCCATGTTTCAACATCATATCCTGTTGTGTTTCTGGTATCATAAAAAATTACAGAAAGAGCACCTGTAACAGGGTCGCAGCTTATCCAAGGAAAGTATGAGTATTCTCCTTCTGTGTATGTATTTTGGTTTACTCTAACAGGAGTGCTCCAAGTGGTACCTTCATTAGAAGATTTTATCATATAAACACTTTGGTTTGTGCCCGAATTTGTTCCCGGAACACCAATATTTGTCCAAACAATATATATATCACCTGTTTGCTGGTCAACAGTCATTGAAGGGAAACTGTTTACACGATGGTCAGTTGGTTCGTCTTGTCTGATGCCTTTAATATTTGTAATAATTCTTGTTGGAGTCTGATAAGTTGCTCCACCATCAGTTGACTTTGCAAAACCTAATGCAGTTTCTGATGCAGGCCAACTTTCATATACAGACCAAACAACATAAACATTACCATTTGGACCTGTTTGAATATTAACACCTTGATTATGACTGCCTGCGTTTAAATCATTACTGATATTTACCGGAGTTGACCAGCTTTCACCGCTGTTTGTTGAGCGAGAAATACAAATATCATTTTCATTTTCATCATAGTCAAAATCAGTCCATGCGTCATATAAATTACCGCTGTATGGACTTGTAGGAGAATTGTCCACCCAAAGATGGTTTTTGTCGAGCATTCCACCATTAGGAGCACTTGCAACAAGAACGCTTGTCCAAGTTGTTCCATTATCTGAATACGCAACTCCTTGTCCGTAGTTTGAATGAATAAAACCTGAGTACATTCTGCCGTTTAAGTCAATACAAGCAGCAGGGTCGCCACTGTTTGAGCCACCTGTGCTTTCAATGGTTCCTGTCCAGTTTTCGCCTGCATCGCTTGTAAAGAATGAACTTGTTCCGTATAAACTGCCAACTGAACTTCCTGACCAATCAGTAGAGTTATTTGAATTGAAAACGTGAGAATTATCATTTGGATCAACGAAAATTGAGTTTTCAGATTGAGTATGATTAGTTCCCCCGAATGTACAAACATCAGGAGAATCTTCAAAATCAGTAATGGAAGAAAGAATTTTGCTGCCTAAAAATTTTGCGTCTCCGGTTTTTACCTGTGGATTATAGGGAATAATGCCATCGGCTGCTAATTGCTTCCAATAAGCCATTTTATCAATTGCAAAATTTACAACTGCAACCTTTCCGTCTTTTGTTCTATGGACATGCCACAATTTACTATTATCCTGAGCTTTTAACCCCAAAGTGAGCAAAAACCCCAAAATAATAAATGATAATAATTTTTTGTTGTTTTTCATTTTTCTAAAATATTTTAATTTAAACTTTTATAAAGATTAGAGTTTCTTTTAATAGTTGCAAAAATTATTGATAATGTTATTATAATCTTTTAAAATGTAACAATAGTTCTATATATTTTGTGTTAAATATCTAATATGATGTTGTTTATGTTAGTATAAGTCAGCTATTCTTTGAAAATCAATAATTTCAGAACTCCTGACCCATATTTTGATATACAGCATTTTAGCGTATATCACTCGCTAACTAATTTGTTGCATTTTTTTCGTATTCTTGTTGTTGATAGAATGTAAAACGCTTGAAATCAAATATTTTGACTTTAAAATTACGGTATATTAGAAATATCGCAACATGTTATTTTACGATGCTTCGGGAGTTCTGAATTTGCTAATTGGCTAATTGAAAAATTAACTAATTCATTGTTTACCATTCGTCATATTTTTCTTTTTATCAAAATAATTTTGATTATTTTTGGACAATTTCAAAAAACAAATAAAATGAACCATAAAAGATATTTATTAGTTGTTGTCCTGATATTTTTGATTTTTTCCTGCAAAACAAATCAGGAAACAGGTAATTCAAAAAAAAGAATTAAAGACACACTTTTTTTTGTAACTTCAACTCCTCTAATTTTAAACACACCTGAAAGTGTATGTTTTTTCGAAGAACAAAATCTTTTTTTTGTCTCAAACATAAATGGAAATTCCACAGAAAAAGACCAAAACGGTTATATCTCGAAAATTGATTCATCGGGGAGTATTCTTGTTCATAAATGGATAGATAATCTTGATGCACCAAAAGGAATGGCAATTTTTGACAATTATCTTGTTGTTACTGATATTAACAGATTAATAATTATTGATATTAAAAAATCAACAATTGTTGATACTAAAACAATAGAAAATTCGTTGTTTTTAAATGATATTACAGTTTCGGATAATGGTGTTTTTTATGTTTCTGATATGAAAGACAATAAAATCTACAAATTTTCTATTGGAGAGAATCCAACTTTGTTTATTGACACTGACTTGGAAAGTCCGAACGGTTTATATTATGAAAATGATTTTTTGTATATCGGAAATAATAATTTTATATTAAAAGTTAATGTTACTGACTTAAAAAGTGAAATAGTTGCAAAAAATACCGGTTCAATAGACGGAATTAAAAAAAATCAATTAGACGAATTTATTATTTCAGACTGGTCAGGAAATGTAAAATTGGTAACTGAAAATGGGAAAATAATTTTATTATTATCCACAGAAGCTGATGAAATAAATGCAGCAGATTTTGAATACGTCGAAAAAAATGATTTGATTTTAATACCTACATTTTTTAATAACCGCGTAAGTATATACAGAAAATCAGAAATAGTAGAGTAGGGGTGAGGTATATTTATCTGATAAAAAAATATTAAATTTGAAGAAATAAAAGATTTCTGAAAATAAAATATTTGGCAAATGTTTTGCTTTATCAAAAAAAATGAATTGATAAATTAAAAATTTATATTTTTGCAAAAGACTAAAAAAACAATAATGAAAATAAAACAAATTTTAGGTTTTATAATTGCTGTCATTTTATTATACTCAATATCTGCAATTACATTATCATTCAAAAAAAATGAACATTTAAAAGGAAACAGTATCCCAACGGTAACAGAAGACGACCCTGTTTATTACTGGTTCTACCTTAAAATCAGAATAGACGACAGAACCAACACTTTTAAGGTTTCCGGAACCAGTGGTGGTTTAGATTACGGTTATCAGTTAGATTTTGAAAAAGCTTTGTGGAACAACCTTTCAAAACGACAAATAGCAATAGGACCTTTTCAAACAAAAGAAGAAGCATTAAATGCCAAACGTCTATATAAAATGAGCGAAGATAAAATTCACGAACTTCCCGAAGGAGAAGTCCCAGACAGAATTAACTGGTTCGCCATAACATTTGAACAATCACCCAGACTTAAAATATACATTATCAGACGTGCTCCGGGTGCCGTTCAGACAGGAACCGAGGATTTTTTTGTTTCTACATTCTATGAACAATTAGGTGTTAGGCTTCTTTCAATTGGTCCGTTTTATGACTACGAACACGCTGAAATGGCAAAAAGATTGTACCGTATGAATGAATAATTTTATTTGGCTGATTCGATATTCTGATTTTCGGGTATTACGCTTTTTTCGACTTTAGCGTTTTTAACTTTCCTGAAAACATAAGCCCAGAAAACACCGGCAATAAATCCGAATAAGTGTGCTTCCCACGAAACATTCGGGTCGGAAGGAACAACACCGATTAATGCTCCTCCGTACAATATTCCTATGGCAACTGCTATTAAAAAAGCTTTAACTTCTTTTCTGAATATGCCACTTGCAAGAAAAAAGCCCAAAAGAGCAAAAATGGTCAGGCTTGCACCAACGTGATATGTTGCGATACCTGTGTAATTAGCCCTTGCCAGCAGCCAAACCAAAGCTCCGCCTGTAATGGTAACAAGAATCCAAACCAAAATCCAGATTTTTCTGAAGAATATTCCCAACATCCAAGTTAGTAGAAATAGTGGTAAGGTGTTTGAAACCAAATGGTTAAAATTACTGTGGATAAATGTACAAAAAAATATTCCTCGTAAAGAATCCACATCTCTGGGATGAATTCCGTATTCAATAGCTTTATCGCCAAAAACAAGCCATACAAGCCAAATTATTCCGATTAAAATCAAAGTTATTGTTAAACGCATTTGTTTGTTTTTAAGATTAGTGCAAATATAAGAAATTTAATAATACAAAATCAGGTCTTGTTTTTGCAACAAATTTTTATTAAAAAAAACAATTCCCATTTTAAATAAGTCAACTGTTGAATATTTGTCTTTTTTTATAATTTTCCAAGCCTCAAGCATTTCTTTTGACCATCTTATGTCGTCAAATATTATAACACCCTGTTCTTTGTTTATAAATTTTTTCAGAAACTCATAATACCTCAGAGTTGCTTCTTTTGTGTGGTTTCCGTCAATGTATATAAAATCAAAAAATGTTTTTTCCCCTTCGATTTTCAACAAAAAATCATCAAAATTTTCGATATATAATTCAATTTTGTTATCAAATTGATTAAAATTTTTAGCAGCAATTTCAGCTATTGTCTGAGAACCTTCAACTGTTATAATTTTTTGTAATTTTTGACATTCATTAAAATATAATGTCGTAAGCCCGAAAGATGTCCCTAATTCTAACAAAACTTTTGAATTTGTATAGTTTGCAAGACTAAATAAAAGTCTGCTGTATTTAGATGAAGTTAAAGAGAATTTTGCAATTTTTGATGTTTTTTTTTGGTTCAATGGTATTTTTTTTGAGCCGGCACCCAAATCTAAAACATTGATTTTTTGAGGATTATTGATTAATTTTTTCCTGATTTTTTCAATTTTTTCAAAATTGTTGTATTTTTGAAAATCTTTTAATACTTTTATAACAAAATTATAAAAAAAATCGGAGTGTACTCCTCTTGCATTTTTTTTTGATTTTATGAGATATTTTATAAATTCAATTATCATATTTTTATATAATGAAAAAAAATAAATTTCAAAAAAGTTCTTTAAAACAAATGTTTTCAAATATAGATAGTATTTGGACATTTGCTTCCAAAATATGGATTTTAACTGTTGTTTTTACTGTGTTTTTTGCTTTTATGCAAATGTCAAAGAAAAATCAATATGCAAATATAAATCAAAAATTAACTGATTCGGTTGCATTATTAGACAAAAAATTAAATCACTGCCAAACTGAATTGAATAATTCATATTATTTTATAGAACAAACACAATTAGATATTAACAATTTGTCTGTTACGATTTCTGAGATGAAAAAATATCTTGAAAGTTACGAAAAAGACAAAAAAATCACAAATTTATTAGATCAGGTTAATGAACTACAGAAACAGGCAAATGTGCTTAACAATCAGATATCTAAAATGAAACAAGACCTCAATGCTTCACCTAAAAAAGGTAAAAGCAAATAGCATTTCTCAAAATTTAAAACAGGAAATTAAATTTCAATAAAAATTAAAATTTCTTTACATTATAATAATAACCACATTTTTTATATTTTTGGAAAAATTTTTTAACTTTAAAAAATACAATTTTCTAATATTAAAATCATTAAAATATATTTTAAAAAATGAAGATTTCATACAATTGGCTAAAAGATTATATTAACATTGATTTACAACCCGACGAATTATCGGCAGTATTAACAGAAATAGGACTTGAAGTTTCAAAAGTCGAAAAATATGAATCAATTCAAGGCGGATTAGAAGGACTTGTTATCGGAAAAGTTCTTACTTGCAAAAAACATCCCGATGCAGATAAATTATCAATCACAACCGTAGATATTGGCAATACAATTCTTCCTATCGTTTGTGGTGCTCCAAATGTTACTGAAAATCAAAAAGTTGTAGTTGCAACCGTTGGAACTACTTTATACAACGCTGATGAACCTTGGGTTATTAAAAAATCAAAAATCAGAGGTGAAACATCAGAAGGTATGATTTGTGCCGAAGATGAAATCGGTTTGGGTGATTCACACGAAGGTATTATGGTGCTTGACGAAAACGCAGAGATTGGTACAAAAGCAAAAGATTATTTCAAAATATACACCGACACAATTTTTGAAATTGACCTTACCCCAAATCGTCCTGATGCTATTTCGCATTTCGGAGTTGCAAGAGATTTATATGCTTATCTTTCAATTAACAGCGATTTAAAATTAGAACTGAAAAAGCCAAATATATCTGATTTCAAAGTTGATAACAACAAACTTGACATAGATGTAATTGTAGAAAATATAGAAGCTTGTCCAAGATATACCGGATTGACTATCAGAGGTTTAAAAATAGCAGAATCGCCTGAATGGTTAAAAAATCGTTTGAAAGCAATTGGAAACAAACCAATAAATAACGTTGTGGATATTACAAATTATGTGCTTCACGAAATCGGACATCCTCTGCACGCTTTCGATGCCGAAAAAATAAATGGTAACAAAATAATTATTAGCACATTAGAAGAAGGTACAAAATTCAAAACTCTTGATGAACAGGAAATTACTTTAAAAAATACTGATTTGATGATTTGCGGCAGCCAAAAACAACCTATGTGTATCGGAGGTGTTTTCGGTGGTTTTGATAGCGGAGTGAAAGAATCGACAAAATCTGTTTTTTTAGAGAGTGCTTTTTTTAATCCTGTCTGGATACGAAAATCGGCTAAATATCACACTTTAAGCACTGATGCCTCATACAGATTCGAAAGAGGTGTTGACCCGAATGGTTGCATTTGGACTCTCAAAAGAGCCGCAATGCTTATTAAAGAAATTGCCGGTGGTGAAATATCTTCTGAAATTAAGGATTTTTATCCCGAAAAAATTAATAATTTTGAGGTTGAACTAACTTTCAATCAGTTGAATAAATACACAGGCATTGAAATACCAAAGGATTTGTTAAAAAAAATATTGAAAGTATTAGAAATTGAAATTATTTCAGAAGATGATAAAAAAATATTACTTTCTGTTCCTACTTATCGTTTTGAACTTCGCCGTGAAGCTGATGTTATAGAAGATATTATAAGAATATACGGATACAATAAAATTCCTATTCCTGAAACACTTAATACTACAATTTTAAATCAGGAAACAAATATTTCCGAGACAAAAAAATTGAGTGTTGGTCATTTGCTTACTGCACAAGGTTTTTATGAAATTATGAGTTTTTCTTTGCTCAATGAAGATATTTTGTCAAAAACAGAAGCTTTTGAAAGTAATTCTTATGTCAGAATGCAAAATCCTTTAAGCAAAGAACTTGAAATAATGCGTCAGTCTCTGGTTTTTGGTGCATTAGATGCAATTCAAAGAAACCTCAACAACCAGAACTATGATTTAAAATTGTTTGAGTTTGGCAGTTGTTATTTTAAAACAGATGCCGAAAAATTTGACGATAAATATCAGCAATTATATCGTTTAAGTTTGTCTTTTACCGGTTTAAAAAACAAAATAAACTGGAAAACAAATTCCGAAAAATCAGACTTTTTTACTCTAAAATCTTACATTAACAGTGTTTTGATAAGCTTAGGTTTTGATATAGAAAAATTCACAAAAAATGAATTTTCTGACAATATTTACAAATACGGAATTGAATATAAATTAGGAAAATCATCTATAGTTAAATTTGGTGCAATTTCAAGAAAAGTGCTAAAAATATATGATATTGAACAGGATGTATTTTTTGCTGAAATTGAATGGGGATTTTTGATGAATATTTTACCAAAACCGGCACAATTTAAAGAAATTATCAAATTTCCGAAAGTTAAAAGAGATTTGGCATTACTTATTGATAAATCAGTAAAATATTCTGATATTGAAAAATTAGCATACAGCGTTGATAAACAGTTGATAAAAGAGGTTTCTATTTTTGATAATTATCAGGGTGACAAATTGCCCGAAGGAAAAAAATCTTATGCAATCAGTTTTTGGCTCCAATCTGATGATAAAACATTAGACGAAAAACAAATAAATAAGATTATGGATAAACTGATTTATAATTTCCAAAATAAGTTAGGCGCAGAAATTAGATAAAACGAAATATTATTGACAATTGAATAAACTTCGTAATAAAAACACGAAGTTTTTTTATTTCAATAAAAAATATAACTTTGCTTAAACCTAAAAATAAGTAACTGTTACGAAATAGCATTGTTAATAATGCTTTATAAAAAACTGATAATTAGTTACTTACTTTTAATTTTTAGACCCTTTCAGGGCAAGCTTTATAACTTTATAAACTATAATTATTATGAAAAAGTTTTTTTCAATAGCAATCATTCTTGTTGTTGCTGTTATTTCCGCCGCAGTTTATTTTATATTTATTGCAACAAAATCGCAGGAAAAAAAATTAAAAGAATTAGAAAAAGAAATAACATTTTTGAAAGAAGAAATAGTTCCGGTCAGATACAAAATATTATCACAGGAAGATGATAAAATTGAAATATCGGTAAAATTTTACGATTTAGACGGAAATGAATTTGTAAAACAAAAATTTGAATTACCAGGAACAGTTGCCTCTTTCGATTTTTATGTTGTAAAAATGAACGAAAGATACATAGCATTTCCTTACAAAATTTTTACTGATAAAATTAAACCCGAAGATGCTGAACTTTTATTCAAATATTACGAAAAAGACAACTTCCCTATGATTTTTTATTCCGAAAGTTCATCGAAAATATTCAAAGATGGAATAGAAATTCTTTACCAAAAAATTAAAAACAATGATTTGGAAAACATTGAAAGTATTTTCGGGAATATGGTTCAAAATGCACCTCAAACTATGGAAAAAGGAGCTGAAGGTTCCGTTTTTAAAATAGTTGTTCATACAAAAGGCGGAATAGAACTGATAGAAGAGTAGGCGAGTTAAGTTCATAGTGCATAGTTCATAGTGCATAGTTCATAGTGCATAGTTCATAGTGCA
>DYKL01000538.1 GCA_020722645.1 Acetofilamentum sp.
TGAATATCAGTAATTTGAGATTGTAGTGTGAAATTTTCAATTAAAGTTAGGTTATTACAAAAAATTTATAAATTTGCAATATATTGGTATGAACATAAACTAAGTGGAGGATTATTAAATACAAGACAAAAGATACTCAGCGGAAGTTGGAAGTTAAAAATTTGGATTAAATAATTCCAGACCATTTATATATTTAAAATCTTTAATATTTAAAGTAAAAAGAGGTAACGAATAAACTAATGCTGTTGAAGCTATTATTGAATCAGGAATTGTTAAGCCGTTTGATAATGAATATTTGTCAATTAGTTGGATAGACAGTTTTGCTATTTCGTTGTGCATAGGCAATAAGTAAAATGAGTTTAATTCTTTTTTAATTTTATATAAACTTTCTTTATTAGTAGCTCCTTTCAATAACTCCATTGTATTTATGAAACTTATAAAAGGTTTTTGTATTGTCTCAATTTTATTTCTTGTGTCAATACAACCACGCAACATATCTATAATTATGCAACTATCAACTAAAACCTTTTCCATTATTGTCGCCAGTTTGTCTTTCGTAATTTATTTATGTAATCTGCAATATTGGTAATATCGGGAAATAATTCAATTTTGTCATAATCTATTGTCTCATCAATTTCAAAATTTAATTTTGTTGCAAAATCATCAGGATTTAAGGTTTTATAATTTAATTCCGCTTTGTCATTTTTATTTGTCGAACTAATAAAATAATAAATTGCATCAATAAATAATTTTTCAATCGGTCTATTTAATCTGTCGGATAATTCATTAATTTGCTTTTCCAATGATTTATTTTCAATATTTAATACTATTTTTTGCATAACCTTTTATTCTTTGTTTTTGCAAATATACTAAAAAAATTCAAGAAAAATTTAAGATATTACAAAAAAAACAAAACATTGTCTGGATTTCCCCACCCTCAGTCATATTGGAAATATCTTGCTTTAATTGAAAGTCGAATGTAAATTTACATTGACTATGTGCAATTAATTGTACTTTGTACTTAATTGAACATCAAGTTGTTAATGTAGGCAAGTTGCTTCCAGCAGGACTATTTTTTTTGTTGAATTTACCTACCCCCAGTCATAATGGAAATATCTTGCCTGAATTGAAAGTCGAATGTAAATTTACATTGACTATGTGCAATTAATTGTACTTTGTACTTAATTGAACATCAAGTTGTTAATGTAGGCAAGTTGCTTCCAGCAGGACTATTTTTTTTGTTGAATTTACCTACCCCCAGTCATAATGGAAATATCTTGCCTGAATTGAAAGTCGAATGTAAATTTACATTGACTATGTGCAATTAATTGTACGTTGTAATTAATTGAACATCAAGTTGTTAATGCAGGCGAGTTGCTTCCAGCAGGACTATTTTTTTTGTTGAATTTACCTACCCCCAGTCATAATGGAAATATCTTGCCTGAATTGAAAGTCGAATGTAAATTTACATTGACTATGTGCAATTAATTGTACGTTGTAATTAATTGAACATCAAGTTGTTAATGCAGGCGGGTTGCTTCCAACAAGACGATTAGTCTTAATTGAACATCAAACTATCAATGCAGGCATTTGCTTCCGGAAGGACGATTAGTTCGTGATTACAAATCCCGAACAGCTATGGTAGCGGAGACTAATTCGGTACGAATTAGCCGAATAACGACCAAAATAAAAAAAACAGCCTAAATAGACTGTTTTAACCTAAATTGAATTGAAAAGTTAATAATCATGTTAAAAAATATTAGGGATTTC
>DYKL01000539.1 GCA_020722645.1 Acetofilamentum sp.
AGGAATTTATACCCATAAGTATGTTATAAACCATCTAAATTTAAGTTTCTTTGTTTTACATTCACTTAATTTTTTTTAAATTAAAATTTTTTAAATTTTAAAAGTGAGTAATGCAAAGTAATTAAATAACATACAAAACACACTCATCTCTGAATTTCGCATCGGATATTTTGTCACATACTGCTGTATCTTCAAGATTATATGCAATTTCCTTAACACACATCTTATGTTCATCATCATTAATTATCTTTTCACAAATTGATGTATCGTTCTTCGCGATTGCTATTCTCTCAAAACATAAATCCTTTTGCTCTTCATCAGTCAATTCGCTGCAACAGGAAATATCATCTTTTTCCACATCTTCACAGCACCAGTATTTTATATCTTTATCATCTATATTCTTACAGGAATTCATAGAAAAATTTTCTCCGTAAACAATGCTGTAAAAACATTCATGCTTTGTATCAAAGTTGTTTATGTTGCCGCATAAATTTATATCTCCCTTAACGGACGCATATTTATAATAACAATCATCTCTGATTCCATCACCACTTATATTGTTGCATAATGAGTAATCCCCTTTTTCTTCTGCAAAATTTTTAACAACCATATCCAGACAGTCAACTTTATCCTTTGTATCAGTTAAATTTTCACATAACGAAAAATCATCCTTTTGTATCGCAAGATTCGTAACACATAATGCAATACACATTTTTTTATTTTCTTCACTGATTATATTATTGCATAAAGTGGTCTCGTTTCTTGTTGTTGCAACATTCATCATGCATTGGTCAATACTTTCCTCATCCGCCAAATTTTTACATAAGGAAACGTCTCCACTTGCTATTGCAACATCATTATAACATAAATATTTCTCTTCTTCATCAACTATTTTTACACATAAATTCGCATCTTTCTTAAACTCCGCAACAGATCTGAAACAATAATCTCTACTATAATTATCAGTTAATTTTTCACATAATGCGGTATTGCCCGATTTCCATGCGATACTCTCAAAACAGTATTCTCTTGTATCCTTGTCAATTACCTTCTCGCACAATGAAACATTATTTGTTTGCTCCCCGATTGATGCGAAACAAAAGTCCTTGTTGTCATTATATTTTGCTTTTTCGCAAATATCCGAATCATTTTCTTTTATTCCAATTTCCACAAGACAACTCTCTTTATAATACTTGTCATTGATTCTTTCACACAAATTTTTATCAGATATTTCTATTCCTTTATTGTAAAAACATGTGTTATATTCTCTGAACCTCATTATCCCTGTTAGTGCTTTGGTGTCTTTAAATAAGACCGTTGTCTCATAAGGAAATTCAGTATCTAATTTTACTTCTGCATCATAAGAAAAAAAGTGTTTATTGTCTATAATTTCTTTTAGAACATACGGCTCATAATTGAAATCATCCGAATGCTTTTTAAGGTATTCCTCCGTTGCATAATTTTGAATTATAATTTTATATTTGTGTTTATTACCAATATTGTAAATATAATTCTTTTCGCTGACATTAACATCAAGGAACTCAAAGACATTTCCGCTGTCAGATTCCTTTATCTCTATTTTATGTTTTCCTTTGTTTATTTCAATCGTTTCCGAGCAGTAATTAACCGTTCCTTTTTTCTCACCGTCAATGTAAATGTCGTATGTTTCATTGTTTAATGCATTATCAAAGATTATTTCCGGTTTTTCTTCAATGCATCCGCTGATTAAAACAATTCCGGTTATTGCTAAAACAACCAAAGCCAAAA
>DYKL01000076.1 GCA_020722645.1 Acetofilamentum sp.
AAAAGAAATTTTTATTAATCGGTTTATTACTTTTTGGCTTTTATATCGCCCAAAGCCAAGAACTAATAAGCAATTCAGGGGATACTTTTTCCAACTCTTCTTATGAAATAAGTTGGTCTTTGGGTGAAGTTTGTATTGACACATATTCAAATGGTGATTTTATTTTGGGGGAAGGCTTTCATAATGCCAATATTGAAATCAGCCGAATTGATGAAAACATCAAACTTAATGTATCAATTTACCCAAATCCGACATCAGACTTTATTACCATTAGTTCAACTGATGTTATGTCGGAAATTCATCTGAACATAACAGATATGAACGGTAAAGTTCTAAATGAGGCTATTTTAACAAACAGAGAATTTCAAATAGATTTATCTCAATTCACAAACGGCGTCTATCTTTTAAATTTAATAGATAAAAATTTTTCAAACACATTCAAAATTATTAAAAATTAAAAAATATGAAAAGATTTAGCATTTTTTTAGGCATTTTCCTTTTAAGCGCAATAACTATTTTTGCACAAGTACCGGAAAAATTCAAATATCAAGCTGTAATTAGAGACGGCAGTGGCAATATTCTTGTTTCTCAGGCTGTTGAAGTTTTAGTAGAAATTGTAGCAACTTCACCTACTGGTACAGTTGTTTTTTCTGAAACACACAATACAACAACTAATGAGTATGGGGTTGTTAATTTGGAAATAGGTTCAGTTAATGATTTAAGCCTTGTAGATTGGACTGATGATGTATATTTTGTCAGAGTATCACTAGATGGTGTATTGATGGGGGCTTCTCAAATTTTAAGCGTACCTTATGCAATTACAGCAAAAAATATTCAAGGAGTTGTTGAAGTTACAGGTACTACTTCTGATTCTTATAATTCTATAAGCATAGCTTTTCCCAGCGGATTCACAAAAGAAAATACAAGAGTATTATCATTAGAAATTGGAGCGTCAATTTCAGGAAGCGGAACATATTGGAGATCTATGGGTACTACACTTACAGGTGCTGAAGGCAGCGTTTATACTTCTGTTAGTTCTGCTATCTTTATATATTATCCTAATGACGATAATTATAAAAATAAACCACTTAGGATGGTTTTAATGAAAGTTGAATAAAAAAAATATTCTTTTCATTTTAATAAAATATACTGATACTTAATTTTATTGTTAGATATAAAATATAAGTGTCAGTATATTTTTTTTATCGTATGCTGATTAAAAAATCTAAAATATTTACATTGTCCTCATAATCAATGAGTTCAGGCAATTGTGTTTTACCAAAATCAAGTACATTTTCAGCAATATTTTTATTTCGGCTTACAATACATTGTAAATTATCATTATTAGATTTGATATATTTTTCTACATCAGAAATATCCGAATAGCTTTCGTAATGCAAAACAGCAACTGGTGAAAATAAAGAAAAATCATTTTTAAGCATAAAAAAACCGTTGTCCAAAAATTTGATTCTTTCCATTAAATAAATAGCTCTGTTGTATTCGTAATTATTAGCGTATTTTGTAACATCTGCCAGATGTTTATACTTGTAAACAGCTTGGAATAACGAATCGAAATTATAATTTTCAGGCACAAAAATTTTTGAAATATTACGGCAACCCAGACCAAAATACAAAAAAATATCATCAGCCAATTTTTCTAATTCTTCATTTGTTTCCTTGCCGTCCAAAATAGCTATTGAGTTACGGCTATGCCTTATAATATTTGGAACTTTAGAAAAATAATACTTAAAATATCGTGATGTATTATTTGAACCGGTTGCTATAACAGCCTCAAAATCTTTAAGTTTATCTTCGACAATAAAAATTTTTTGTTTAAATTCCGGTTCAATGTCTATTAAAACATCAATTATAAATTTCGGCAAATCTTCATCTTTTGAAGATAACTTCATAATCAATTCATTACCGGTAATTAAAACAGAAATAAAATCGTGAAAACCAACAAAAGGAATATTCCCTGCCATTATGACAGCAACTTTTTTTGAAATTTTCTGAATAATTTTAGATATATAAGGTGCAAGCCAATTGTCGAGTTTATCGCCGGAACAGGCAAAAGCTATTGAATTTAGCTGAAATTTTACAAAATCTTCTATGAACCAGCCGTTTTTAAAATGAAGATTTTGGATTAATTCCAGTGCTTCAAAATATTTCTTTTTCAGAACTTTTTCAACTTTATCTTCCTTTTGGTTTGCGACACAATCCAAAAATGCAGATAAGCTTTTAAAAGAACTAATTCTGCTTTGCAAATCCATAATTTACAATTCTATCTCGTTATCTGTCTTTTTTTTTGCTGAAAGAAACATTTTCAGTGAAATAGCGGCTAATATTAAAATTACAATGCCGAAAGCAATCCATAAAATATAAGGTTTTACTTTAACAACCTTAGAATTATTATTAAAATCTTTCAATGCAGAAATTTCTATTATTTCGACCTGAGGACAATTTGAAGGTATTTTATTTTTAAAAAATTTTAAATCATAAATCGGTGGCGGTAAATTTTTATTACCGAAATAAACTGTATATTTTTTATTTTTTTCTAAATATGCAGTAATATATTCTTTTTGCTGATATGCTTTTATGTCGCTAATAACCAATGGTTTATCGTTATTATTGTAAACAATTAACATCAAATTATGAGCAAAATATCGTGATAATCTTATTTGATTCAGACTATCCGAACATAGGTAAAAGTCGGTTTGATTCTGGTCGTGATACTGCAGTCTTATTCTTTTTCCGGTTGCGGAATCTTTTTTTACAATTTCAGCTTTTCGCAGATAATAACTTGGTTTGCTGACATAAAATTTGACTAAATCTATGTATTGTGCATCAGAAAATGAAATAGTAACAACAGTCTGATTTTCCTGTGTAGAATCATCTTGTATAAAATGGGGTTTAAGCACTTCTACAAATTCCTGATTCTTTTTGCTTAATTCGTAATTTAAAATTTTGTTTACATTAAAAACAACCTTGTTAAAATCGAAAATATAGATTCTGTAATATTCGTATTCACTTTCGGGTAAATCAGAAATTCTTATTTCAGCAGTAGCAGAGTCGCTGAACTCAGGCATATATCTGGTGTTGTTTTTAAGGATATTCCAGCTTTTAAGGTCATTACTTCCGCTGATATTAACCCAAGCTTCAGCATTATTCGGATTATCAACAATAATTGTCAGATTATTTATAGAAAAAGCCTGCGGATTATGAATAAGCAGAAAAGTATGTTTTTTTGTCTTTTTGTAGTCATTCTGGATAATCTTCATTTCCTTGCTGATGGCTGTTTTGTACAAACCGTCTTCTGTGTTTCTGATGTATGATACTTCGTTATTTTTTTTGTCGTAAATTCTTAAATCTGAAAATTTTGAATTAAGTTTTGATGTTACTTCGGGTGATAAATAAATAAAATAATATCCCGAGGAATCAACTTCTTCTAATTTTGCTTGATACAAAAAATCTTGTGCAAAAATTTCCAAAGTAAAGATTAAAAAAGTAATAAAAAAATATATTTTTTTCATTGTAAATTTTTATTCATTTTTGCAAATATAGAAACTTTTTAAAAACAAACACATTATCAAGTTTCTTTGATTATTTTTACCTTCTAAAAATAAATGTTATGAAATTAATAAAATATTTTGTAGCTGTTTTAATCCTATTTTATACATCATGCACACCTGAAAAAATTTGTTTCACTCCAATAGGTTATGTAATGTCTGAATTTACAAAAAATACAGGAGCACCTCGTCAGGGCACTCTAATGCCAAAAACAAAAGGGAAAATTGTGTTAAAAGAAAAATATCGCAAAGGATTAACTTACCTGACTGATTTTGAATACATTTGGATTTTATATGAATTTAATCAGGCAAAAGGGTGGGAAAATATAGTTACTCCGCCAGAAAGTCATCATTCTTTTGGCGTTTTTTCTACGAGAAGCCCAAGAAGACCTAATCCAATTGGTTTATCATTAGTGAAATTAGATTCAATTGTCGAAAATGTGCTTTATATTTCCGGTATAGATATGTTTGCCGGTACTCCTGTGTTAGACATAAAGCCATATTTACCGTCGGTTGATTTTGTTTATTCTGAAAAAAATATGCAAGCTGAAGTTTTTCTTGGTCATCACGATTCCGATTTTCTGAATGATTCATTAGTCAAAATTTTTATAGAAGGTGCTAAAAATTATCAGGATTCGGTTTTGTTGAATCATCATCATCACTGATGGAAATCTGCTTATGTCTTATCAAAGGTTTTTCGGATTTGCAAACATAAAACACCTATAAATCAAATAGTTAAACGAATTTGGATTTCAAATCCAAATAAGCGACATTGAAATAATTACCGCCTCGCAGGTGCCTCCTCCTGCGACGAAGCACCTGCAATCATAAAACACCTATAAATCAGAGAATTAAATAAATTTGAACTCAAATAAGCGACATTGAAATAATTGAAATCGGTTTAGTAATAAAAAATTTCATAGACGACCAAGTATCATTATTTTTCAACTGTAATAAACTCAAAATCTGATAATTGGAAATGGACTTTGATACTTTGAGAAGTGTCTATTGAAAATAAAAAATTTTCCAAATCAAAGCCAAAACCATTCCATTTGCAATCAAAAGCCTTATAAATTCCTTCTTTTTCGAATGATTCCAACAATATAAGTGTGTTGTTATCGTAATTTATTTTAAAATCAATAACAGGATTGCCGATTTTTGAACCGAGCCACTTAGGATAAATATACGTTCCTTCAATATTAAACACAAATATTCTGTTTTCCTTTTCCTGAAAATATCTCGTAGATTTTTTTACACCAACAATTAAATCGGGTTTATCGTCATTTTCGACATCAAGGATATCTATTTTCCAAGCATTATAGAAATCGTGAACATCTAAAAAAGGTCTTGAAAACAAATACTTTTCTATAGAAAATTCAAAAATTGCAATCTGAGATTTATTGTTCAATTTGTTTTCAATAATAGCATAAAAAAATATCATAGAATCTTGCGGAAGCATACAGGCATCTTTGAAAATATAATTTGTATCAGGCAGATTATTAGTTAGTTCAAAAAAATCATTATCAAAAACACAAATACTATCTGAATAAAAGTAAAAAGTTAAATTATTGAATACAAACTCTTTAACAGTAGGTTTATGCTCATATTCAATTAAAATTTTTTTGTTATTTTTTAAAAGTACAGTTTTAAAAATTTCGGAAACTTCTGTCAAATGCTTAAAAATAAGCTCTGACTGAACTTTATCAGCAGGAACCGGACGATTATTCTGAATAAAAACAGGTATCAACTCCGAATTTTCAATTTTCCCGTTATCAAAAACGCATTGAAAAATAACGCTTTGCTTCTGTAATAATTCAGAATTATCAAAAACAAAATTACCGAGACTGTATAAAATTATTTTATTTCGATAAATTTCTATACTTTGCAAAACGTGCGGATGATGCCCAAAAACCAAATCAGCCCCTGCATTCACAACTTTGTGAGCAAATTCAACCTGACGGTTTGTTGGAAATATCGCATTTTCTTTTCCCCAATGGAAAGATACAAGAATAAAATCAACAATATTGTTATATTTTTTTATAACATCACATAAAGTATCTATTTGTGCATAAGCAGGATAAGGTCTGTTCGGATTAAACGTTGTGCCTTCAAGCAAAAATTCGAGATTTGCAAAAATAGCGAATGTTTGACCATTTTTTTCGATTAAAAGCGGAGAAAAAGCCTGTTTTTGATTCTCGCCACCACCAACCGGATATATAAAATTTTCACGAAGCAGTTGAATAGTCCTTAAAAAACCGTTTTTCCCGTAATCAATAGTGTGATTATTAGCAACCGAAGCAACATTAAAACCGGCATATTTTAATCCTTCAATAAAAATCGGCTCTGCTCTGAAAGAATATTTTTTGTTGATAGCATATCCGTCAGCAGAGTCAGCAAAAGGGAACTCGTTATTGTAAAAAGCTATGTCATTAGCCAGAATTATGTCTTTGACTTCCTCAAACGGATAAAGCACATCATTTTCTTCGATAATTTTTCTTACATTTCTGTCTAACAGCACATCACCAACCGCACAAAACCGGACTTGTGCTATTGAATTTTGACATATAAAAAACATCGTAAAGACGATAATTATCGGTTTAAAGTTCATTTATCTCATTTTTTAGTCGTAAAAAGCAGTAATTCCAAGGCAATTAGATATCAGTATGACATTTTAATTAACAGCCGGTATCGTAATAAATGATGTTCCAACCCGGAGTTGTTGAATAATCAGGGGTTTGGTCTTTGGGTTTATACAAAGGTTTTATTTGTTTTGCACTGCCTGATTTAGATTTGTATCTTATCCAGCTAGGTTGTTCGGGAGCATTGCCGCTATTGAGCATTTCCTGCCATTTTTCATCAGTAAGACGCTCAGAAACAGGTTGATGAAACTCGTAAAAGGAGAAAATTGCACCTCTTGTAAGTTTTAATCTTCCTTCGATTTCCACAACAACGTATATTTCCTGTGCTAAACCCACACCAACTTCCAGAGCATCAAAATCGGCAGTATGGACATCAGCAATAACAGGCATATTTTTATCAGGTCCTTCAATTTCCCACCATTCAGAATAATCAGTGCTTAAAATTCTTAAAGTCAAATTATCAACCAAAGAGCCGATTTTTTGAATCTGTGCATATTCCTCATGGGTTACAACCTCATTATTTATTTCTTTTTCGCTTACTGCAATCAAAAAAGTCAGCAAATCGACAAATTCAACACCAATATTTTCAATTCTGTATTCTAGCATATCCCGTTTTTTCAATTCAGACATAGTAAAATTCATTAAGTCTGACATTCTTTTATAAAACTCTATGTTCGGTTCAACATAACCTTTGGGAGGTTCGGGTATCCAAACATTTTCTTCGTATCCATCGCCTCCGCACTCGGCAGCCATAGATTCTTTGACAAATAAAATTGTGTTATGTCTCAATTCTGCCCAACTCGCCAGTATAGTATTTAACGTTTTGTACTGCCAGCCTTCGGTAGTCATAAAAAAAGGTAAAGATGATTTATCTTTAATTTCGTAGAGGGATTTTAAATTGTAAAGCCAGTAATAATAAAAGTTTTGAGTCCATTCTTCTTTTGAAATCTTATTGTTTTCGCTGATAATTTTGTTTAAAGTATCGGGATAAGCAGGAAAATTTGTCCACGAAGATTTAAAATCGTTCATCATAAGTTTATAAGCTAAATCGTTGCCAAAAGCAGCCATAATATCTAAGCTCATAGGCATTTTGCGTTTTTCGTCAGTTAAACGATGAAAAACATAAGAATCAGGCACAAAACGCTGTCCCATAAATCGGAATTGCTTTTTTTGAGCACCCCAAGAGCCGTGTCCCGATATTTTTTCTGAAGGTAAGTTTTTTAACAATAACAGTAATTTTGACGAATTATTAAAATCGTTAATATCTGTAACACCTGCAAAAATCAAGTCCATTTCTTTTTTTATCTCTTCGGGACCTGTATCATCAGACAAACCTACGTAAAAAACTGTTGGTTCGTAAATATTTCTCCATAAATTTATAAGTTGTTCATTTTTAAATGATTTAGTAAATAAAATATGCGTTAAAATAACAGCCGAAAGAATATTTTTCTCCTGTTCAAGTTCAATTCCGGCATTTCCGAGCCACATCATTGATTTGAAAAAATTTTCAAGATTTTGGTTACGCGTATAATGACCGCGTGGTATATATTGTGAATAGTCGAATTTTCGTTTAAATAAAGGAGATTCCTGCCAACCTGCATTTGAATTGCAATTTTTAATCTCTATTAATGCGAATTCTTTATAATCACCATAAATTTGGGTGTCTTCGCCATCTATAAAATACTGAGCAACACCAAGATAAGCCAGATTAAAATTGATTGCTTCAATAACTTGTTTGTCTTTTGCAATTTTTAAAAGATTCTGATGTTCAGTAATAAGTTGTTCGAGCAAATTGCTCAGGATTGTAATAAGATAGTCTTCTTCTATAGTACGAAGCGTCATATCAAAATAAAGATGGTAAAGTTGCAAAATCAAATCAGTAGTTATAAAACTCGGTATGCCCAGATAATCATTGTTTTCGTATATGTGGAACAATTGCTGATTATTTGTAGGAATAACCACAAAACCGTTTTTTGATATTAAATCTTTTTCATTGTCAGTAAAATCAGGGTATTGAAATGTATTGAAAATGTTATTGTAATTAACTTTTGAATCAACAAAATTATGCTGCAAAAGTTCTGTTTCCTTTTTTGACAATAAATCGACATTGTAAATATCTGTTTCATTCAAGTCGGATTGTTTGTAATCAGTTCGGATTTTGTACCATTTGCAACTCATAAAATAAAAATGCAACTCGTAAGTTTTGAAAGGTCTTCCGTATTTTGCAAAAATAGAATTACGTAAAAGCCAAAGTTCGCTTATACTTTTTGAATCCAAATCATTATAAGCAAGCTTGTTTTTGGGTGGTGTAATCTCTTGCGAAAATGCTGAAAAACAAGCTAAAAGCAGTAAAAAAGCAGTAAAAAAAATTTTCATTTTATTTGTTCTTTTATTTTTTTTCAAAATTAGAAAAAAAAGTTAAGTAAAACAACTAAAATTAACGTATTTTCAGCAAAAAAGAAGATGAAGGATAAAACACCATCATTATTGAAGATGAGGACACTTTTAATGGATAATCTATATATTGCATTACATGTATCTCAAACTGCGACAAACTGATTGCAAATAATAAAGAGTTGCAAATTAAGTTTTTAATTACTTTTTAAATTTTAGTGATACAAAAGTGATATCATCTCTTTGAAAAGTATCTTTTTGCCATAAAGCCAAAAACTTTTCCAGTTCAAATTTTTGTTCCTCAAAAGATTTATTAATGTTTTGTTCAAGAATTTCAAAAAGTTTTTTTGTTCCGAATTTTTTTCTTTCAAAATTGTTTTGGTCTGTTATACCGTCAGTATAAAGAAAAATTGTATCATTTTTGGATAGATTTATTTCATAATTTTGAAAAGAAATCTTGTTTTTAATTCTGCTGCCTCCAATAGATTTTCTTGTAGTGCTAATTCTTTGAATCTTTTGTGAGCTATGTTCGTATAAAACCAAATCTCTTTTGGCACCGGCAAAAGTGAGTTTAAATTTATCGTTGTTTTCAAAATCGGAGAATTTACAGATAATTAAATCCATTCCGTCGGTATTTTGATTACTGCTCTGTTTTAAGGCTACACCTATCTCATCATCTAATAAATTCAAAATTTCGGCAGGTGATTTTAAATTTCTTTCATTTATGAATTTATTCAGCAATCTGATACCGATTAATGACATAAAAGCACCGGGTACACCATGTCCGGTACAGTCAGAAACTATAAAAAATAAATTATGACTGCCTTTATTACTGTCAAAAACAGAAGAAAAGAAATAAAAGTCTCCTGAGACAATATCCTTGGGATAATAAATTATCCAATTGTTAAAAAATTTGTCAATATCTGACTGTAAAGGCAAACTGGCATTCTGAATTGTACTTGCATATTTTATGCTTGACTCGACAACATCATTTTTTTCTTGTAAAAGTGTATTTTGTGTAGATATTTTTTCTTTTTGTGCTGATAGTTTTTCATTGATTTTTTTGATTTCATTAAAAGCATCTTGAAGGTTATTAGCCTGAGTTTCAATTTCCTCTTTTTGTTGGGATATTTCAATGTTTTTAATTTTAAGCAAGTCGTTTGATTTTTTCTTCTGCAAAAAAAGTCTTATTAAAAAGACCATTAAAAACAAAACTACTATTATAAAAGTAATCAGAATAGTTTGTATTTTTTTTCTAGCGGCAATTTCACTGTCTTTTTTTTCGATAGTTAAATTCTGGAGTTCAATTTCTTTTTGTTTTTTATCAGTTTCGTATTTAGTTTCCATTTCAGCAATTTCATTGGTAAAATTTTCATCAAAAAGGCTGTCTTTATAAACAGAATATAAAAATAAATAAAAATATGCACTATCAATATTATTCAAATTTTTAAAAGAAATTGCTTTAATATTATAAGCATTTTTGAGCATTTCTTTTTCGTCGTGTTTTTTTGACAGAATTAAAGCTGAATCGGCATATTTGATTGCTTGATAATATTTTTCCTGATAAGATAAAACTGTGGCAATGTTATTCCATACATTTGCTATATCGAGGTCAATATTATTTTTTTTATCTAAAATTAACGCTTTATTAAAGTAAAAAAGAGAACTGTCATAAACCTCCATTGTTCTGAAAATAACACCGAGATTGTTATATGCACTTGCAATTTGTTTAGAATTTCCATATTTTTCTCTAATAACTAAAGATTTTCTTATATAAAAAATAGCAGAATCAAGCTGCTGAGTCTGCCAAAAAATTAATCCGATATTATTGTATGAAGAACCAATTCCAATTTGATTTTCTAAAAGAATTTCATTATTTAAAGACAATTTATAATAATGTAATGCTTCATCATAATTACTTAAATTCCAATAAATTAAGCCAATGTTATTTGTTGTAGCAGCAATTCCTGCTGTATCTTTTATTTTTTCTCTTATTTCAAGAGCGGATAAATAGTTTGTTAGTGCGTTTGAATATTCAGTTTTATATAAATATGCATTGCCGATGTTATGAAGACATAAAGCCTTTAATTTTTCGTTATCTGTTTTTAGTGAAAATTCATAAGCAGATTTGAAACTTTCTAAAGATATTGAATATTCTGCATTATACAAATATAATTTACCTTCATCGATTTTCAGCTCAACTGTTTTTTCAAAATCATCTATGTCAATTGCTAATTCTATTGCCTGTTTTTTATAATAAATAGCAGAATCATAAGAAATTGAAGCAGCTTCGTCTGAAATTTTATTTAATATTTCAATTTTGACTTCATCTTTTTTAGTTTTGTTCAATTCTATTAAGAGCGAGTCAATTTTTTCTTGTGAAATAGCATCAAAGAAGCCAAAAATTATTATAAAGAAAATTACATATTTCATAAATATTAAATAAAATTTTTATTAAAAAAACTGAACAAAAATAAATAAAAAATTATACAAATAATTTCAAAAATTTAACTAATTAGAGTTAGTTCATAAAGTTCATAAAGTTGAAAAGCCTGCCCTATAAGGGTCTATAAAGTATAAGCATTTGATATTCAACAAATTAAATTTAAGAACTTTATAAACCTGGCACTTTATTAACAGACACTAATTAATTTTGCGATTAACTTCTGACATAATGCGGCATTTCGAATGGAATTTCAAGTGATAATTCTACCAAACCCATAATTTTGCCGTTTTCGTACCAAGGCGATTGATAAATTAACTTTTTAATCCCGTTTTTTTCTATTGTATAAACATTTGTTTTTTTGTTATTGATTAAATCAAGCATTATGTCAATAGATTTTTGTTGATGGCAATCATATAAACTTTTGCCAATCAGCTCTTTACCTCCGTCCTTACTGAAAGTTTTTGCAGATTTTTGGTTCATATACAAAATTTTGCCGTTTACATCTGAAACAGTAATAGAAACATTAAATTCTTCTTCCCAATTAAATTTCATATTGTTGATTTAGAGTTTTTGCAAAAATAATAAAAGCGATAAATTAACACCACTTAATCAAAAACTGTTGTTAAAATATTGAAGGTTGCATTTCGAGACACCTATAACTGCAACAAATTACCTAAGTTTAATGCAATTTTTATACATTACTTTTTAAAGTATTGAATATTAA
>DYKL01000077.1 GCA_020722645.1 Acetofilamentum sp.
AAAAATAATATATTTTTGTGGGGACTTTCTTTTGCGAAAAACTGCTTATTGCAATTTTGCTATTTACATCCACCCGCCTTTCGTCTCTGCGAGGCAAACGTCATTGCGAGGAACGAAGTAGCTGACTCGTTAAAAGCAGTTCGAGTTTGAGATTACTTCCCACTTCGTTCCTCGTGGTCGTAATGACGCAAAGCGTATAAGAAGGCTAACGACAAATTGTCAATACAAAGTTTCGGACAATAATGAATCCCACGCTGTTTCGGATTTGTAATCCGAAACCTTCACCACGCTGGGGTTCGGGATTGCAAATCCCAAACGGTGTAAATTGACAAACCCCGCAGGTTTCAAAAAACCTGCGGGGTTTTAGGTTGCTTGTTGAAAACACCAAGCAAAGGCAGGGCTTAAAAGAATATATTTTACTTATAATAATGTATACGTTTTTTTAGTTTTTCGTCAAATGTTTGAACATTAACTTTGTTTGTAATGTTATAAGCTAATAATAAACAATCAATATAATCTAAATTTAATTGTGCGAAAATTTCTAAGGATTTTATTAAAGTTTTTGTATCGCTTACTCTGATGTTGTTTTTTTTAATAAGCATATCTAATGTTTCTGATAATAAATTTCTTTCTACTTTATAAACTTTTTGTAAAACATATACTATTTCAGCACAAACACCATCGCAAATAAAAAGCAAATCATTACCGTCAATTATTTCTTTTGATTTTTTTGATAACTCTTTATTATCGTCAAGTAAATATCTTAAAATAATATTTGTATCTAAATAAATCATAAAATTATTCAGTAATAAGCGACCAAGCTATATCTGTTTCTTTTTCAATCAGTTCAGGATTTGCATATTTTTTCAATTTGCCGGATAATGATATATTTTTTTCGTTCTCATTTTTTGTTTTTTCTTTAAAAACTATTATCACCTGAATTTCTTCTTTTTCTCTTTTTTCTAATTCAGGTATTTTAATAATTCCGTTTTTTAAAATAGTTGTCTCGGTTATTATTGTGGGATATATGTTCATTATTTTTTTTCTTACAAAGATACGAATTTTTTCTAATAAAAAACAAAACCAAAAATCTGTTTGTATTTTCAAATTTTTTCTCTTCGTTGTCTAAAAATTACAATTCGAACCCCTGACAATATGCTTTTGGGATGTTATTAAGTACGTGATTGCAAATCCCGAACAGCGTGGTTGGATATATCCCGAAAGTGTTGCATGACCTTTCGGTGGTATCTCGGCTGTTCGATGAGGACATCAAACAAAGCGGAGGTGGTGGTTGTTCTGTTCGGTGAGGACACCAAACAAAGCGGAGAAAGTATCTCGGCTGTTCGGTGAGGACACCAAACAGGGCGGAGGTAGTATCTCGGCTGTTCGGTGAGGGCACCAAACAGGGCGTAAAAACAAAACTTGACAAACGGGTAAATTCTTAATAAGCCAAAATTATATAAACAAAACACATAAATTAAATTTTAACATTTCAAACAAATAATAAAAACTTATTGTTAAAATCCTTAAATCATAATATCCGATAGTCAAAATTATTCCCATTTCAAATATTTTGCTACCCGTTTGTCAAAATCTGAAATTTTGAATTATTCATTTTATTTTATTTGCAGAAAATTTTTTAATCATTAATTCAAAAAGCAAAAAAACTATGAAGAAGATTTTAATTCTTGGATTTTTTTTAGTAAGTGCATTTATTTCTGTATATGCACAAACGTCAACAATCAGAGGAAAAGTTGTTGATGTTCAGTCAAAAGAAACCTTAGTTGGAGCAACTGTAATATAGACCTCAGTTGAACCTAACATCGGTGTTGCAACAATGAGCAACGGAGAGTTTGTACTTGAGAATGTTCCGCTCGGCAGACAATCAGTCAGGGTTGAATTTTTAGGCTATTTACCTGTTGAAATACCAAATCTGCTTATTGTGAAAGGAAAAGAAACTGTTTTGGAACTTGAAATGCAGGAAAGTGCTGTTGAAATTTCGCAAGTAGTTGTAGAAGCACAGGGAAACAAGTCTGTTGCACAAAACGAAATGACATCAGTAAGTGCAAGAAGTTTTTCTATTGAAGAAACAGAACGTTATGCCGGTAGTTTGGGCGACCCGTCAAGAATGGCGGCTAATTTTGCAGGTGTTATGTCAGTAAACGACCAAAGAAACGACATTGTTATCAGAGGTAATTCACCTGTCGGGCTTTTGTGGAGACTTGAAGGAATAGACATTCCAAATCCCAATCATTTTGGTGCTATGGGAACAACAGGAGGTCCGGTCAGTATGCTGAACAACAACGTATTGGCAAATTCGGATTTTATGACCGGAGCATTTCCGGCTGAATATGGAAATGCTTTAAGCGGTGTTTTTGATTTGCAAATGCGTTCAGGTAATAATAAAACTTATGAATTTCTCGGACAGGTAGGTTTTGGTGGATTTGAAGCAGGTCTTGAAGGTCCGATTTCAAAAAATGCTGGTTCTTCTTTTTTGATTAATTACCGATATTCTACCCTTGCAATGATGAGCCTTCTTGGTTTTGATGTTGGTACCGGTGCCGCTGTGCCACATTATCAGGACTTAACATTCAAATTAAATTTTCCCAGAGGTAAATTCGGGAAATTATCTGTTTTTGGTATTGGTGGTATGAATTACATAGAAATGAATGACAGCGAAGGCGACAGTGCTTCTTACGGTTTTGGCGGTACTGATTTAAGATATTCAAATAATATGGCGACTTCGGGTTTGAATTACACATATTTTTTCAACAACAAATCACGTATTAACATTAAACTTGCTGCTTCGTATATTGACCAATCAACCGAATTGGATTCACTTCATCATAACGGTGAATTTGCACCTAACAGATTTTACGGTGCTTTTGGAAGAACTATGACATACATTTTTGCTCCCGAATTTATTTCAAAAATAAATTCCAAAAATACTATCAAAGCCGGATTGAATTTGAAATACAATGATTTGAGATATTTTGACTCAGTTTGTATTGACGAAGAATATATCAGACAATTTGATTTGGACGACTATTATATGTATGGTCAGGCATTTGTTCAGTATCAGCATAGATTTAATGATAAACTTGAATTTAACACAGGTGTTTTGGCTCATTATCTTGAATTTAACCAAACATACAGTATTGACCCGAGAATTGGCTTAAAATGGCAATTTACAGACAAACAAGCTATCAGTTTCGGGAGCGGATTGCATAGTCAAACTCAGATTCCTCTGATATACTTTGTCGAAACAGAAGACACTGTTACAAACGAAATGGTACGTTCAAATTATAATCTTGGTTTTAATAAATCGCTGCACGGTGTTGTCGGGTATGATTTATTTTTAACTAAAACATTCAGAATAAAAGCGGAAGCTTATTACCAACATCTTTTTAATATAACAATTTCAGATTATAACGAACAATATTCTGTGCTTAATGTCGGTGATGATTTTTATTTATCGGGTTATCATAATATGAAAAACAGCGGAACCGGAAGAAATTACGGTGTTGAGCTAACCGTTGAAAAATTTTTATCGGAAGGTTTTTACTTCTTGGTTACAACTTCTTTGTTCGAATCAAAATATACCGGTTGGGACGAAATAGAAAGAAACACAAAATTTAACGGTAATTATGTTTTCAACGCACTTGCGGGATACGAGTTTAAGCTTGGAGAATACAATATTCTGGCTTTTGACATTAAAGGAATGTATGCTGGCGGAAAACGTTATATACCGATTGACGAAGAGCTTTCAAAACAAGAAGGACAAACTGTTTATATCTGGGAACAATCTTATGACAAACAATTTGACCCTTATTTCAGAATAAATGCAAGAATTACTTTTAAACAAAATTTTAAAAAAGCTAATATAAGTCAGGAATGGGGCTTGGATTTACAAAATTTGACTAATCATCAGAATATTTTTTCACAGGACTGGGATTCAAATACAAATACTATCAGAACTTATTATCAACAAGGTTTTATGCCAATGATGACTTATAGAATTTTATTTTAAAAAATATTTTAGAGGCTGTCAAAGTCGTACGATTTTTCAAGACTTTTGACAGCTTCTTTTATATACTACAAATATAGAATAAAGTTCTAATAACCAAGCACATAAAACGATTATTTAAAACAAAGAATTAAAGTAAACTTTACAAAATTCCAACTTTATTAGCAATGAAAAAATTAACAATTTTTCGCAGTTATGAAACTTCAAAAATTTAAAAAATGACACTGTAAAACACCCTTTTCAGTCATATTGGAAATATCTCGTTTGAACTGAATGTTATTAAAAACCAAAACATCATTGCAAGGCACGAAGCAATTGCAAAATGCAATTTGTTGTACTATATATCCCTATCCTCACATTACTATTAATGCAAGCAAGTTTCTTCCAGAAGGACAATATGTGGTGATATGTGAAAATATTAACAAATACTTCGATATCTCGAATTCTTCGATATTTCGGATTTGCAATCCGAAAACTCTATAAATCAACTAATTATGAAATTCGGATTACAAAGTCGAATTACTGCATAAAATAATTGATGTTGGTTTGGCATAATCACAACTCCCCTTTTTCAAGCAAAAAGCATCTTCCTCCTTCCCACAAGAAATCCAGCAAAGAATGTAAAGCATTCAAATTCCAGACCTGTAAAAATTGTTGTCTGCATTTATGTCTTTTATTTTCCCTTGATGAAATTACTAATCCGCCCATTGAATTCTCTTTTAAACAAGAATTCCACGGAATAAAAACAGGTACATTTTTAAATTTAGACCAACTCCACGTCATAATTTGAATTCCTTTTTTATCTATTTCAAATTTACCGACATTAACTTTTTCGCCTTTTTTCAAATCAGCAAGCATTTTGTTTGTAATTTTTGAAGTTATATGCACCCAAACGGCTTGTATTATTTCGTTATACAAGGCTTCGCCGTCTTTGGTTTTAATCCATAACCTCTGAAAACTGATACGCAATCTTTTGCCGTTTGTATCTTCAAAAACAAACTCGTAAATTCTGTTTGCTTTTATACCATTGACGTATAGCTGAGTACTGCCATATTTTAATTTTACAATTTTTTCGCAATTTAAGGTTTTGTTTCCATAACTTATTGATTTTTCATCAATTGTAAAATCATTTCTTCTGATTTTGAAAACATATTTTCCTTTTTGTTCATTATTTGCAGATGTTTCCATAACAAATTGATATTTTATTAAAAATATTAAAACAAATTTTAAAAGGTTACAAGCCTGAATGTTAAAATGTAGTTAATTTTAATTATTAAATACTATTTATGCTAATAATTTATAATCAGCAATATAACTTTATAAACTTTTAACATTAAGAACTCATAATTTTGTCAACATTTTATCCAAATGTTGTTCTAAAGTCAAACTACATAATTTCAGTTTTGAGGCAAAAATATCAGATTAAAAATAAAAAACTTTCAAATGAACTAAATTTTTTAATTTTGTAAAAAAAATTATGCCAATACCCAAAACAATATATCAGACATTTAAAACATCAAAGTTACCATTAATTACTAAATGGCATATTTGGAAAATGAAAAAAAATAATCCTGATTACAAATATATTTTTTTTGACGATATAAAAATTGACGATTTTATAAAACAAGAATTTGATTTAGAAACTTATAATATTTATAAAAGGATAAATATCGGTGCAGCTAAAGCTGATTTTTTCAGATATGCAATACTTTATAAAAAAGGGGGGATATATTTAGATATTGACAGTCTGTTTCTTAAAAAACTTAACGATTTTATAAAAAAAGAAGACAGTGCAATTATTTCATTAGAAAGCAACTTGAATTTTTACATACAATATGCTTTATTCTACGAAGCAAATCATCCTTTTTTGAAAAAAACCTTAGATATAATAATAGACAACCTAAAAAACAATAAATACCCGCACAAAGTACATCAAATGACAGGACCGGCAGCTTATTCAAAAGCAATTAAAGATTGTATTTCGGAAAATAAAAATCTAAAATATAGGCAAACTGGAATAAACTATGAAGGAATGGTAAAATTTAGCTATAGAATGAGCAAAACTTTTTTATATGGTTTTTCTAGAAAAAATCACTGGAAAAAGCTATCGAAAACAACAACAGTTATAAAAGAAAAATGAATTTATTTCACTAAACTCATATAAAATTCTTTTATTTTTTCAATTGTTTGTTTGTTATTTAATATGTTTTTAATCCTTTCTTTGGACTTTTCGCCAAATTCTTTGCATAAATGCCTGTTTTCGTATAAAAACATAATATTTTTGGCTAATTCTTTATAATTTTTCGATTTAAAAACCAAACCGTTTTGATTATTTACGACAAGTTCATAATTGCCCCTAATATTGCTTATAACAGGTGCTATACCGAGCGACATAGCTTCTAAAACAGCTTTTGTTATTGATTCTCCAAAAATTGATGATAAAACAAAAACGTCAGATGATGCAACTACATTTAATGCATCTTTTCTAAAACCTAAAAAATGGATTTTCCCTTTGTTTTTTATTATTCTCAAATTTTTTTTATTATACATATTTTTCCCGACTAAAATCAAATGAGCGTTACAATTTTCAGGAAGTTCATTCATTGCTCTTAACAATACTGGAATTCCTTTCATTTTTCTATTATTTGAAACATTTACCAACAAAAATGTATCTTTGGGGATATCCAACTCTTTTTTAATATCAATAGGCTGTATGTTTTTATACCATTCAATTTCGTGTCCTTTGCTAATAACAACTGTTTTTGTCTTATCAAAAAAAGGAAATTTATGTAAATACTCTTCTACACCAATCGAATTACACATTATTTTATCAACTCGTGGATGAAGAAATTTGAAAGTAGGAAACGGATCAAAAAAATTAATATTTGATGAATAACCTCTATACAAAACAACTTTTACGTCAAGCCCTTTGGCTGCTCTTAATCCGCTATAAATGGCACGAGGAGTAAATAAATGAATAATATCAATTTCATTTTTTATAATTCCTTCTCTTATAAATCCTATCTCTTTTTTGTTTCTTTTCTTTTGCGGATAAAAATGTATAACCTTTATTCCCAGTGCCTCAAAATCTTTAACGTGTTGAGAATCTTTGTATGTCATTACAAAAATTTCAAATTCTTTATATTTGGCGAGTCCTTTAAATATCTCTGCTTCAGGTCTGGTTGTATGAAAATCTCGGTAATTACTGATTACTAAAACTCTAATTGCCATTTTTACGCTTGCTTAAAATTTATATCATTTGATAATTCGTCAGTATCATCTTCTTTTTTCACAAAACCCGCATTCAGCAGCAGCTCTCTGCATTCTCCTATGGCTGAAACCAAAGCATTTGCTGTGTCTTTTTTCTTAATTCCGATTGTCAGCTTATTAACAATACTCTGCCATTGCTCTTGTTTGACTTTTTGATTGATGCCTTTGTCAGCAATTATTGTAACATTTTTTTCCAATTCACTTATGAAAATTAAAATTCCTGTTCTGTCTTTTGTTTTAAAAACTTCTTCTGTCAAAAACGCTTCCATTGCTCTTTTTTGAACCATTATAATTTCTCTTTTTTCAGGAACAATAAGAATTCTGAGCTTAGCTGAAAAAAAAGGTGCAGCAAAGGATATAATCATAAGTGCCAAATATACCAGACTATACGGCAAAATAGCAAATTTTACAGGCAAAAGCCACAACAAAGACAAAACATTAACAGCTAAAACATATAAAATTGTAACAAAAAAAGCCGGAGCAAACATAACTCCGTAATAATTATCGCATTGTTTTACAAAATACGGAACAATTTCGCCGCTTGTTTTTGATTCTAATTCTTTAACTACTTCTGTAATTTTGTTTTTTTCAGTGTCAGTAAAATTAAATTTATTCATTATTTTATTGATTTAAAATGTTTTACAATTTTGTCTATTTCCTTTTCTTCAATTCCGGTGAGATTTATTTCGCCACCGCTTATTTTTTCACGAATAACAGGCGAAAAATAAACTTCATCATTTACAATAAAAACCACCTCTTTGCCAATGTTTTCTTCTGTAAATTTTTCAAAAACGCCGGATTTTTCATCATTTATCTTGAAAAAAACAGAAGTAATACCATAATCATCTTTTTTCTTTTTGACAACTTCAAAATCTTTAAATTCTACTAATGGAACCGGATTTATTTTTTTTGAAGATGTTTTATCGTTATAATAAAACACATCTTCACCGTTTTCGTCAATTTCGTAAATGCCTGAATATTTACAGGTTGGCTGTTTTTTGACTAATGCACAAGAAGCCAGATATGCAACGACCATATAAGAAACTATGTAGATAAAATATTTTTTCATATATAAAATTTTAAAAATTACCATTTACCAGACGCACCGCCGCCGCCAAAACTTCCACCACCGCCTGAATAAGAAGAACTGCCGCCAGAATAAGAACTTCCTCCGGAATAAGAAGATGATGATGATGTATTTGAATAAGAATAACTGCTTGAAGAATTATAACTTCCGCTGCCGCTTCCAAAAAAACTTTTCCCTTTTTTTGTAGAAATATTTGCAATAAGCCCAATTATTCCAAAAATTCCGGTATTTATGAGTAAGCCTACTGAAGATGAAAATGCTCCAAATAAATAACCGACATATAAATTTAAACCAATAGTAATTACTAATGTTAAAATAAGTATCCATAATCTGGCTTTAAACATAAAAATGAAAACGACCGGTAGAATAAAACATAAAGACATCAATATTATTGCCCAACTTTCTTTTTTATCTTTTAATGCTTGTTCTTCTGAAGACAATTCTTCATAAGTATATGCCGGATAGACAGAGCCTCCGTTAATTAAAGTAATTATGTTTGAAACACCGAAATAAACGCCATAATAATAATTTCCGTTTTTAAATTCGGGTACAATATAATCATTAATTATTACACTTGCATCAGCATCAGTAATAACACTTTCCAAACCATAACCAACTTCTATTCTTAACGTTCTGTCATCTTTTGCTATAATAAGAATGACTCCGTCATCATACTCTTCTCTCCCTATTTTCCATTGTTCAGCAACACGTATTGAAAACTGTTCTATAGTTTCTTCTCCTGTGGTTGGTATAATTAAAACAGCAATCTGACTGCCTTTTGATTTCTCTGATTCAGCTATCATATTATCAACTGCAAGAATTTCATTTTCAGCCAAAGTTCCGGTCAAATCTGTAACTCTTCTTTCAAGTGGAGGAATTTCAATTTGTTGCGAAAGCATCTGAAGTCCCATTAAAAGAACAATTGTTATTAATGTAATTTTTCTCATAACTATAAATTCAAAAAATTATCAGATTACCATTTACCCGATGCACCGCCACCACCGAATTTTCCACCTTTCCCGCTATATGATTTTGATTCTGACGATGAATTTGACATAGAATATACTGTTTCGGTATTATCTCTTTTATCGAAATTCTGATAACTGTAACTATTATCAGACGAACTATTTGAAGAACCACCTATTTCTATTTTCTGTGTTTTCAAAAATATTGCAACCACGCCGAAAAAACCGGGAAATCCCAAAGTAAAGAGATACAAAATGTACATTTTTGTTAATAATCCAACCAAAGAACCAATTAATAAAACAGATAGAATTGTAATTATCAATATCCACATCTTTTTTTTGTAAACTAAAAAAATTCCGAAAGACAAGAGAAATGACAGAAAAATAGATACAACAATTAAAAAATTTGATTTTTTCTCAGACTTACTTTTATCAATGTTTTGTGCAGTATTAGTTGATATAAGCTCTCCCCCGTTTATTAAATTAATTATATTAGAAACACCGGAATAAATTCCCAAATAAAATTCACCGTTTTTAAAATTCGGTAAAATATATTCATTTATAATAATATTTGCCTGTGCATCTGTAATTACAGCTTCAAGCCCATAACCTACTTCAATTCTTAATGTCCTGTCGTCTTTTGCTATTATCAGAATTACACCGTCATTATATTCATCATTTCCTATTTTCCATTGTTCTGCTACACGTATAGAATATTGTTCAATAGTTTCTTCTCCTGTTGTAGGTATCATCAAAACAGCAATCTGACTTGCATTTGTTTTTTCAAATTCAACGATTAAATTTTCTACCGCAAGAATTTCATTTTCAGTCAAAGTTCCGGTCAAATCTGTAACTCTACGTTCAAGTGCAGGAATTTCAATTTGCTGCGAAAAAATCTGAAGTCCCGCAATAATGACAATAAAAATCAAAATAATTTTTTTCATAATTGTAAATTCAAAAAATTATCAGATTACCACTTACCCGATGCACCGCCACCGCCAAAACTTCCGCCGCCGCCAGAATAAGATGAAGACGATGAACTGCTTGATGAATAAGAACTTGAGCTGTATGATGAGCTGTTATAACTTGAATTATTATAACTACTCGAACTGTAACTTCCGCCTCCTCCAGCCATTTTACTGTAATCACCTTTTGTACAGATTCTTATTATTATCATTGGTAAACCGAACATAGCCGTATTTATCAAAAAACCGATTGAATGAAGAATACCACCTAACATTTTTCCCATCAACAAATTTAAGCCAACTATACCCAAAAAAATTAAAATTGTATATATTGCTTTTAGCCTCATTGTAAAGAAAAAAACTATTGGTAGAAGAATTCCCAGCATAATTAAAGTAAATACCCACCCAAAATGTCTTTCAGCAAATGTCTCTTCTTCTGCAACTTCTTCAGAGACATATTCGTCGGGAACGTATAGTGTACCTCCATTTATTAAGTCAATAATATAGTAAACTCCGTAATAAACACCAAAATAAAAATTTCCGTTTTTAAACTCCGGTACTATGTAATTATTGATTATGATACTTGCATTTGCATCTGTTATTACTGATTCAAGACCATAACCAACTTCTATTCGCAGTTCTCTGTCATCTTTTGCTATGACTAAAATAACGCCATCATCAAATTCCTCACTTCCGATTTGCCATTTTACGGCTACCCGAAACGAAAACTGCTCTATTGTTTCATCACCTGTAGTTGGTATCATCAAAACAGCTAATTGGCTTCCGGTCTTATTTTCCATATCAATTATCATCTTTTCGATATAATCAATTTCAGTATCTGATAGTGTATTTGTCAAATCAGTTACTCGTCTTTCAAGTTCAGGAATTGCTATTTCCTGTGAAAAAGAGAAAATTGAAATTGATACAAAAATTAGAAATGAAACAAATTTATTCATTTTGATTTTTTGTTAAAAATACAATTTTTAAAGATAAATCAACTAATTTTTTTGACAAGAAAATAAAAAATAATATTTTTATATCAATAAAACTTTGTTTGATTTTTCAAAACAAATACTTTTTTATGACTTATACCCTACCCTCTTTGTTTTTTGATTAAATTTTCTTATTGCTTATTTTTTAATTTTTCCGAACTAAAATACTTGTGTTTGAATTTTTTAAAAAATAAAGAGGTTAATGTAACGCATAATTGACACAAATCATTGACTAAATGCAGCATTTATGATATTTTACGATTTTTCTTAAATACAATTTTTGCCAAAATCTGTGTGATAATTTGAAAATTAGCAAATGTGAGAATGTGCCAATGTGAGAATGTGCCAATTAGCCAATGTGAGAATTAGCCAATTTGCTAATGTGGTAATTAGCTAATGTAATAATTAAATAATTGGCTAATTTACGAATTGACTAATTGACTAATTGACTAATTG
>DYKL01000540.1:0-229 GCA_020722645.1 Acetofilamentum sp.
TTTATTATACAAACTTTTTTTGATTTTTTTTTAGAAAAAAAACAGACACTAATTAGCAAATTAGGCAATTAGTTAATTAGTGTCTGTTAATAAAGTACCAAGTTTATAAAATTCTTAAAGTTAATTTATTTAAAATTAGATGCTAATACTTTATAGACCCTTACAGGGCAGGCTTTCAACTTTATTAACTTTATGAACCTTATGAACTAACTCTAATTAGCCAGTGAAA
>DYKL01000540.1:329-1756 GCA_020722645.1 Acetofilamentum sp.
CAATTTAACAATGAAACAATGAAACAATGAAACAATGAAACAATTTAACAATGAAACAATGAAACAATGAAACAATGAAACAATTTAACAATGAATTAGTATAATTTCATCAATCTTTGTTGTATATCGTGGCGATAATTTTTCCTGATTCATTTTCCATCTTCTTTTTAAATCCTGTGCAGCAAGTTTTATCTTATGATTACCAAATTTATCGTTTAGATTATCCATCGTTTTCATGATTTTTTTATGTCTTTCGTCTTGTTTTTCAAACAGAGCCATTTGTTCCTGTTCTTCGGGAGTGAAATCTATAACAATTACGCCAGCTTTTTTATACTCATATCCCTGTATAAATATTTTTTTCAACCCTATGACTGCAAACTTTGCCAGTTCGATTGCGGAATTTGTTGGATATGGCAACTTTACAACAATATTTTTAATGTATTGAGGCAAATCCTTTCTATGCCAGTTTGTATGCAAAAAAATTAAAATACTGTTGCACTGTGACTTTTGTTTTCTCAGTTTTTCAGAACAAGTTACCGCAAAAGTTACAACTCTTTCTTTTATCTGTTCAAAATCTTTATAATTTTTGTCGAAAGTTCTTGTTGTTGCTATACTTTTTTTTGATTTCAAATCTTCTATTTCAAGTGTTGGAATTCCAAACAAATCTTTTTTTAATCGCAATCCCAGTACAGACATATTCTTTTTAATCCAAGTATCTGATAATTGACTGAATTCATAGGCGTTTTTTATTCCTAATTTGTTCAAACGTTTTGTATGCTGTCTTCCTATTCCCCAGACATCTTCAACGGGTAACCATTTCAATGCTTTCAGTCTTTTTTCTTCGTTGTCGATAATGTAAACTCCTGATGTTCTTTCTGGAAATTTTTTTGCTATTTTATTAGCAACTTTTGCTAATGCCTTGGTCGGTGCAAATCCAACGCTGACAGGTATTCCTGTTGATTTTTGAACTCTATTTTTAATTTTTTGCCCAATATCCTGTAAATTAAGATTTTGTGAACCTGTAAACCTCAGAAAAGCCTCATCAATACTGTAAATTTCAATTTCAGGAGCCATTTCGTTAAGAATTGTCATCACACGATTGCTCATATCTCCATACAAAGCAAAATTTGACGAAAAAACGTGGATATTGTTCTTTTTGAATAAATCGGTATATTGAAAAGCAGGTGCACCCATAGGAACACCAAGTGCTTTTGCCTCATTGCTTCTTGCTATGACACATCCATCGTTATTAGATAAAACGACAATTGGTTTTCCGTTTAAATCAGGACGAAAAACTCTCTCGCACGATGCATAAAAATTATTACAATCTACCAATGCAAACATATAAAATAGTTGAAAGTTTGTAAAGTTTGTAAAGTTGAACTCAATAAATCGATAACTCGACACACGCCTCAAAATTAATTATT
>DYKL01000541.1 GCA_020722645.1 Acetofilamentum sp.
GAATGAAAATAATTACAAATCAACGACTTACAAAATTATTTACACATGAAAATATCGAAGCTCCATTTTTAATTATAAGCGTAACAGCAGCCGACACAGAAGAAAAAGCTATTGAGGAAGTTATCAATTTAAGAAAACTTATGAAAATGCAAATTATTTATGGATTCCTGATTATGAATCACTAAGTGGCAAAGAGATGTATGTTGTTTTTCTTGGTCCTTTCAAGGAACTTAAAGAAGCATATCAGCAACTTGTTGAATACAAAAAGGAAAATAAAACCGCTTATGTAGTTGAAGTTTCTCATTCTGACGTTAGAATGACACTTTTGGATAAATTCGACTACAGAGTTAATGATGACAGACAAATTTTAATAATTGCTTATGCAAACGAAGAAAGCCTGAATGAATATTATGAGTCGGGTGGGGAAGACTGGATGTGGTTTAATGATGATATTAACACCTATTTACGTGATAATCACTCAAAAGATAATATTTTTTACATAATTGGCGTACCGCATTGGCTTGAAGCTGAAGATATGGAAGTGTTGGCAGAAGAACTCGGAAATACAGAAAAATATTTTGGTTATTATGTGATTAATGGAGAAGACAAACTTTTTATTCAGCACGCACCACCATTTGATGTTATATCACAGATTTCTGATTTTTTGAACATCGAAATGAGCTATTGAGTTTAATCTATAAAGTTCATAAAGCTTGGCCTGTAAAGGTCTATAAAGTTAACGCATTGATTATTAGTGAGTTGTGTTGAGTTTTTAAATTTTTTTACACTATTGATAATCAGCTATTTGTGTTTGTTGTGTTAAAATCTTTATACTTTTTAGACCGGACTCACTATTAAAAAAAATTGGCTATAAAGCCAAAATTTGCATCAGTCATTTGGGTTAAACTTGATTTTGTATATTTTGTTTAATCCGTTTTCATAAGAGTTTAATATATTGATGAGGTCTTCAATGTTTTCGATTTTTGTTTCAATAACTTGTGAACTTCTTCGGCTTGTAAAGTAGAGTGTACTGCTATTGAAATCATAAAAAGGACAATAATCCATATATTTTGTGTTGATTGTTTGTCCTAAGTTAGATGAAGGAAGCCACTCATTATTTTAATTTTTAAAACTGATGTACAAATCGCCGCTTCCATAAGAATTTTCTCTTTGATAAGCAGTGTAAATCAGGAAGCTTTCATCAGGTGAAATATATGCGTTGAATTCATATCCCGAACTGTTTATGGCTTCCGGTAACGATTCCGGTTCGGTGTATTTGCCGTTTTTGTAGTAACTTACGAAAATATCATCAACTCCTTTTGTTCCATTTTTGTAAGAAGTAAAATAAAGGTTGTAATTCGACGATAACGAAGGATAAAACTCATCAAGTTCGGTATTTACTGGTGCCCCAATATTTACAGGTTCGCCCCAATTATTATCGACAGATTTTCTTTCTACATACCAGATGTCAAAATCTTTTGTTTCATTTTCTTTATTTGATAAAGGTCTGTTTGAAACAAAATACAATCTGAGGTTATCAGGCGTCATAAATGGCTCTAAATCAGAATAAAAACCCGAAAAATCAGCAATCGAAATACCAATATCTCCTTTATCATCTTTTTTTATGCACATAATTACAGAAATTTCACCGTTTAAGTTTTGTGCAGTAAAATAAGCTTCGTTCCCATCATTAGATCGGAACTTACTTACAACTTTTCAGGTTTTACAGGCGATAGCTAAGAAAAAACT
>DYKL01000542.1 GCA_020722645.1 Acetofilamentum sp.
ATCTTTTAATTTCTTTTTCAGATTTTTGATATGAGCATACACAAAATCGTGGTTATCGAGCATATCAGCCATATCACCCGAAAGATGTTCGGCTATGGCTGCTTTGGACAAAACCCTGTTTTTGTTGCCGATAAGAAAAAGCAGTAAATCAATTTCTTTTTTGGTAATGTCTATTTGCTGATTATTCACTTTTACCACTTTTGAGAGTGTGTCAATTTCTATTTCATTAAACGTGATGATATTATTCCCGTTAAATTTTTTTCGTCTGATAATGGCTTGTATTCTTACCAACAATTCCGACAAATGAAAAGGTTTTACAAGGTAATCGTCGGCACCGAGCGTAAGACCTTCGATTCGGGTTTCTAATAATTCCCTTGCAGAAATAATGATAACGCCTTCGGTTTTATTTTGCTTTTTTAGTTCTTTTAAAACATCAAAGCCATTGCCGTCAGGCAACATCAGGTCGAGCAAAATGCAATCGTATTCATAAATAGAAATTTTATCTATGGCAGAATGTAAATTATTTGCCCATTCGCACACAAAATCGTTTTGGTTCAAAAAGTGCTGTATGCTTTTGGCTAATTCTATTTCGTCTTCTATGAGTAATAGTTTCATGCAGCAAATTTAGTTTTTAATTTTGAATTAATTTTGAATTTAGTAACTGTTACGGAATAACTTGTTTATTTTATATTTTTAATAATCACATAGACACATAGTTCACATAGATTATTTCGTAACAATCCCTTAGCGTTGAATAAAAAAACAACTCATTGCGGATTTATGGGTTAGTTTCGTGTGTCGGCAAAAAACAAATGTGCTATTTGTGCATTGGGCTTTAAAGTAAGGCATACAACGTTTTCGTTTGCTTTTTTGCACAATGTTAATCAAGATAATTTTTACCGTACCCAAAGTTAATTTTTGCACCTTAAAAGCAAATGAAATTAAACACAATATTAAAGTGTTTTTTATTTGTTTTTCATTTCGTTGATGTATTCAGCCGGACTATAAACGTTTAAGCCTGAATTTTGATAATCTTTTTTGTCTCTTGTGATGATTATATTAATATCGTTGTAAATTGCAGTTTCTGATTGAACGGCATCTTCAAAGTCTTTCATTTCAGTGTTTAGGGCTTCGCTGATTATTTCTTCATCTACTCCCAAAACTTTTGAGAATTGAAAGAACTTTTTAAGTAAACCGATTGCACTTTCATGCCCTTTTTGTTTACGCAAAACGTAATAAATATCTGTTACAGACGAAGCGGTAACACAAAGTTTTGTTTTGTTTCTTGCCGAAAAACGTAATAATTCTAATGCTCCTTCAACAAAACCTACTCGTTCTAATGCTAAATCAAGAACGATATTTGTGTCTATCAGTATTTTTTTCATTTGTCTTTTCCCATTATTGCGTTATACCTAATATCGTCTGTTTCAATTTCGGAAAAATGACCAACCCAAGTATTAATAAATTCTTCTACGTGTTGAATATTACTTTTTTCGTCGTCTTCTTCTATTGAATTATCGGGTATAAGGAAAATTTGCACTTTTTGATTTTTATATCTTGCCATTTCGGGTATTTGGATTACTCCGTTCTCCAAAACCGTTGTTTCAAATTTATATGCTTCCATTTATTAAGTTTTTTTAGAATTTATTTTTTTCAAAGATACAACTTTTATAAATAAAATGACTTTTTATCAGCTTTAAAACGGAACTTACTTACAACTTTTCAGGTTTTACAGGCGATAGCTAAGAA
>DYKL01000543.1 GCA_020722645.1 Acetofilamentum sp.
ATTCTATTGGTGTGAGAACTTTAAGGTTCTCATGGGGGTTTCATCTGTAAATTTTTTATAAAGAAATAATTTGTTCTTCAGAAATAAAAAATTGTTTTTGTCCGAATAAGACTTTACCCGTTATTGTCCCTTCAAAACCTAATTTTAGTTCTTGCGATTTAAAAATTTTGACAATATTAGGAACATTAAAAACCAAATCCAAAATATTTATTTCAATGGGCAATTCAACAATAGTTTCGCTCTTTTTAGGTAAAACTACATTATGTTCTGTGGTAATAATTCCCAAATGTTTGTCATTCAGGTAAATGTCAATATCACTTTGAACAATTTTAATTGTATAGAAATTCGGATTCTTCAATTTTACAAAAAGAGTAATAACCCCGACATTGTCTTCAACTTCTACATTTGCACCATTAAAATCTACATATTCAACATCTTTGTAACAAGCTGTCAAAGATATTAAAAATAGAAATAATATTGTTACTTTTGCGAACGATTTCATATCAATTTTTTTTACAAAAATAAAATTTTTAGAATAATGGAAGAAAATAAAAACAATTTTACAGAATTATCAGAACTTGGTGAATTTTTATTGATAAATAAACTCACAAAAAACAATAAAATAAAAAATAATTCGACAAAAAAGGCAATAGGTGATGATGGTGCTGTTATTGAATATGAAGACAACTATCAAACAGTAATTACAAACGATGTTTTGGTTGAAGGTATTCATTTTGACTTTTCATATTGTCCGTTAAAATATGTTGGATACAAGTCTGTTGTCGTTAATTTATCGGATATTTATGCAATGAATGCAAAACCTGAACAAATATTAGTTTCATTTGCCGTTTCAAACCGATTTTCAGTTGAAGCGTTAGAAGAATTGTACCAAGGAATTTATATGGCTTGCGATGAATATGGAGTTGATTTAATTGGCGGTGATACAACTTCATCAAAAATCGGAATGTTTTTGAGCATTACAGCAATCGGTAAAGTAAAAAAAGACAATCAAGTTTACAGAAATACTGCAAAAGAGACTGATTTAATATGTGTTTCTGGTGATTTAGGTGCGGCATATTTGGGCTTACAGGTTTTGGAACGCGAAATGAAAATTAATAAAGATACAAATGTTGAACCTGAATGGAACGACAAAGAATATCTGATTCAAAGACAATTAAAACCCGAAGCAAGAAGAGATATTATTGAATTATTAGAAAAAAACTACATTGTACCTACCTCAATGATAGATATTTCAGACGGATTGTCATCAGAAATCCTGCACTTATGCACACAATCAAAAACAGGTGCTTTGATATACGAAGAACGTTTGCCGATAGCAGAAATTACAAGAAAAACGGCTATGGAAATGGAACTTGTGCCATCAACTGCCGCAATGAACGGCGGTGAAGATTATGAACTGCTCTTTACAGTCAAACTTTCGGATTATGAAAAATTAAAAGAACTTGAACAAATATCAGTTATCGGTCACATAACACATCAAAGTGAAGGAATAAACATTATTGCCACAGACGGAACACAAGTACCGATTACAGCACAAGGTTGGAATGCATTACTGTAATTGTATTTGTAAATTACAAATGATTAGTTCTAATATTTGTTGAATCACCTAATAACGGAAATGTGTTTATTTCGTTTGCTTTTTTGCACAATGTCAATCAATGGTAAAATGTTGTTTTTTACCTAACTTTAATTGAAAATTTCACACTACAATCTCAAATTACTGATAT
>DYKL01000544.1 GCA_020722645.1 Acetofilamentum sp.
CTCGCAATGACGTTTTGCTTCTTGCTTCGTGCCTCGCAATGACGTCTGCCTCGCAATGACGTTTTGCTTCTTGCTTCGTGCCTCGCAATGACGTCTGCCTCGCAATGACGTTTTGCTTCGTACCTCGCAATGACGTTTTGCTTCTTGCTTCGTGCCTCGCAATGACGTCTGCCTCGCAATGACGTTTTGCTTCGTGCCTCGCAATGACGTTTTGCTTCGTACCTCGCAATGACGTTTTGTATTGTTGCATTTTTTATTCTTGATTACTCGATTACTCGACAAACTCTATTTAGTAGAAAGAAATTTTAAAACTTCATCAGAAATAAACGGTGAAATTTCATTAAAAGCATTTTTAGCGGCATCGTCAAAAGAAGTATAACTGCCTCCGCTTTGTTCATAAGACTGAAAAAAAATTGAATTATTTGTTTTTATGTCAAATATTTGAACAGAAACATTAACTTTTGAAAAATGAACGCCGTAAACTTTTTTATCTTCGCTTGAATTTGCAGTTATTGTCAGTTTACAATCAGAATTTTCCAAAGAACTTTCGATAGGATATTTATTTATTGTCAAGCTATTTTTTATAGCAGTTTCAACAAAATTCGTTTTATTATAAAAATTTGTTTCGTCTGCAATAATATAAAAATGTTCTTTTTTATAAATCACTTTATCATCATCAGATAAAGATAAAGACAAATTAAATTCAGACAAAGGCAAAGAAATTTGTTCTGCTTTATCGGGCTTTTTTAAAATAATATTTTCAATAATAATTTTTTGGTCGGTTATTGAATAATTAGAAGTTAAATAAAAATCGGCAGTATGATTAAAATTTTTGGAATATTCAACTGTAATAAGATTGAATCTTGAAAATTGACCTCTAATTTTTTCCTGTAATTTGCTGGACAATCGTTCACTCAAATTTTTACTAACATCAGTAAATTCCCCCTTAGAATTGTAAAGAGGTAAAAAAAGAATTACAATCGAATCTTTTTGAGATAATTCTTTGAGTTTGGCTTCAACATGTTGGAAGTTATTAGCCATTTCAATTCCTACTGTTTCGGAAATATCAATATACTGTTGAGTTTTATCTTGTGCAGAAACAAGTAATGCAGAAAACACAAAAATTAAAGAAAGTAATACAATTTTTTTCATTTTATACGGACTTAAATTTCGTTTCAAAAATAATAAAAAATTTATTTTAATAATAAATTATTTATTTTAAAACATTGAAATATGTTAATTTTGGGCTATTTTTGGGGTAAAAATCATCAAAATAATATATTATAATAATAAAAATATCAATTTAATATATTTATTTATAATTTTGATGTTAAAACCCTGAAAATTAACCCCTTAATTTTCAAAAATTTCCGCCCTTACCCTTTGGAGTTCGTTTTTATTCAAAAATACAGGGGTTAAGGAGGAATCTGTGTGAAAAAGACAAATAAATATCAACAAATAAGACTAATAATTATATTTTTATGTGATATTTTAACCACACTGTTTCGGATTTGTAATCCGAAACCTTCACCACGCTGGGGTTAGGGATTGCAAATCCTGAACAGCTTGGTGGTGGTTGTTCTGTTCGGTGAGGACACCAAACAGGGCGGAGGTAGTATCTGGGCTGTTCGATGAGGACACCACGCTGTTTCGGATTTGTAACCATTATTGTCCAAAACATAAAACAAAAAAATAATATATTTTTGTGGGGACTTTCTTTTGCGAAAAACTGCTTATTGCAAT
>DYKL01000078.1:0-11481 GCA_020722645.1 Acetofilamentum sp.
CAATGTGATAATTAGCCAATGTGATAATTAGCCAATGTGATAATTAGCCAATGTGATAATTAGCCAATGTGATAATTAGCCAATGTGATAATTAGCCAATGTGATAATTAGCCAATGTGATAATTAGCCAATGTGATAATTAGCCAATGTGATAATTAGCCAATGTGATAATTAGCCAATGTGATAATTAGCCAATGTGATAATTAGCCAATGTGATAATTAGCCAATTTAACAATTTAATAATGTAACAATACAACAATTAATTAAAGCAATTACTCTTTAACATATTCAGGAGCAAAAGATTTAAACTCAGGCTCTGTTGTTTTACTCCAAGAATAATCTTTGAAAGTCATATCTTTTTCCTTCATTTTGTCGAAATAATTATCCATTTTCAAATCACCGGTTCTCACATAAATTTTCATAACACCTTTATTATCAGCATATCTGTATTTGAAAGCATAAATAACACCGGGCAGAGGTTCTAAAATAATAATTAACATTCTTACTTTTTTAGTGTTTTTATACTTGACATATCCATCAATGTACCTATCAACTTTTTGACCGTTGATTGAAGCGATACCGAGTTTTCCGACTGACATAAGAGCATTTGAATCAGCACTCCAGACCAAATTAATGTCAGCAAAAGTTATTGTGTGGTTCAATTTTTCAGGTAAATCGTAATCAATAACTTTGTCAATTTGTTTAAACATTAAATCTGTTACTGGTTTTCCAAGAAAAGCTTGATAATTTTTTTCAATTCTGTCTCTTTCTATCATTATCGGATAGTTTGTTGTACCAAGATTTATTTTACTGATTAAATCGTCCATAATAGGTTGAGGAGTTATGAAATCAAATGCCCAACAACCCTGAAATCTATGAATACCCTCCTTAACATCTAGTCTGTAATAGCCTCTGAATTCAGATTTTATATGATCAGGATTATTTTTATTGGTTACATCCCAATTTTGAAAAAAATTGAAGCCACCTTGTGCCTTTATTATACATAAATTTTTGCTGAAAGACATCATATCACCCCATATAGTATCGGCATTCTGAACTTTTATTTTATTTGTATCGCCAATTCTGTATTCTTCGGCTTTTGTATGATAATTTAGAAATCCGTTAGGTGCAAAAATTACTTCATCATTTGGATCATCAACTCCAAGATAATGATAAGCAATATCATAATTTGTCTGTCCGCTGATCATTTTTTTCTCCCAATACAAACCTGACCTTACATTCCCTTTTCTTGCCTCATAACGACTAAACATTTCGACAACAACATTTTGCGGGTCAATAAATGTGGGCTTTAGTTTAAACTCAAAAACCGGAATATTTTGTATATTGCAGGTAGAAGCTATATTGCAATACCCCTCAAATTCAAGGAATCTTTCATTAGCATATATTTTAATCTGACCAAATCCGTTGTATTCAAAATCAGGGCTTAACATCAAAGTATCTCCCTGAAGACTTTTTTTGTAAGCTACTGAATATGAATTCAGTTTCTTGAAGTTGCTTGTTTTCTTTGACAAATCATATTTAGGTGGATACTGTGTTGTTACATTATCAAAAACAACAGGTTGCTGTTTATATTCGTAATAATATTTAGGCTTGTCTGCTTTGTAATGAAAACGATTTATTATAATAACATTGGCTTGTTCAAATTCGTACATATAATCTGATTTCGGTTCATTTGAAAACAATTTGTATGGAAATTCAAAAGAAATATTTTTAATTGTGTCAATAACCCCCTTTTCTTTTATTTTAACAGTTCCTTTGGGATATATCATTGCATCAGAAATTTTTATTTGTTGGACATTATCGGCAATAATAATTTTTTCGTTCAGCTGATATGTTGTTGAGGAAGCATTAAAGCTTAAAGTGTCGGCAAATGCAACCAGAATTGTACCAAAAAGTTTTATGTCTTTACCCTGACGTTTAGCTTCTAATTTATCTTCTAAAGTTACAGCATAATCATTTGTATCCTGCTCAGGCATTACACCGCCTATATTGACGATTCCTTCTCCGATTTTCCATAAAAAATGGTCCATAATACAAAAATAGTAATTATCAGGAAAAACTATTCTTGCAGTATCGTCATTTGAGTAAAAACTACCCAATTTTTGAGTAATGTCAACCGAACCATTCAGATTTCTTGTTTTAAATGCAGTTTCCTGGGCTATTTTCAGATCAAAATCACAGGCAGAGACAGTAAAAGATTTATTTTTAAAAATAAAATTTGTATCTGTAATATTTGCATCTTCAAACTGAAATTCGCCTTTTCCTATACAAAAATTATCTTCGTAAACTAAACTTCCATTCAAATCTCCCGGTATTTCCAACAAATCAGAATAAATAATCATTTCAGATTTTTTTTCTTTTCCTGTAAAATTCATTTGGTCTCTCCATTGAAAATCTGTATTTTTACCATAAATGTAAGGAATATCTTCTGATTTTTGACCAGTTGTTCCAAGTTTCTTATCAATTGTAAATGAATCTATTACACCTGTAACTTCATCGGGCATAAAAGCAAAACTTTTACTCTGTATGTATGATGATTTGTACAAAATATAACCATCTCCGAAAAGTCCTAAATCATTCAAAGAAAAACAGCCGAAAAATTTACCGCCTTTAAACTCCAAACCACTTTGCAAATCTTTATTACTTTCTGTACACTCAGTAAAACCTAAAGAACGTTCTCCTTTATCATTTTTTTTAACTGTTAGAGTAACAGAAAGCGGGTCGAATAAACCTGTGTACATAAGACCTTTAAATTGGACGACAGAGTCTGTAAGATAATTCAAAGAATCTAAATAAAAATTATCAGCTTCAAAATAAAAATCTTTGTTAAACTGCTTTAAATCAACAGTATCAGAAGTTGAAAATTGTTGAACAAACCTTTCGTAATATATTTTTGCTTTTTGTTCTGTTTTCATAATCGGATAAGATTCACTTTCTATCGTGTTACTTTTATTATCCGATTCGTTTAAATAAAGAACTCCCTGAATATTCTGAATATGAGTTGAAATCGGCATATATTTAACTTTATTTCCTACAGTATCTGCCGACCACATTTGAACCGAAGTCTGATCATTATCAACTCTAATCTGATAATCATCATAATTAAATTTGAAATCAGGACCAGACAATTTTGATAAACCGGCAACAACTTCTCCCCCAAAACGCATATTTCTGTTTTCCCGCACAGTCAGTTCATCAGTAATAATCATCACAGAAGGACTCAAAATAACAGGATAAATATATTTGATTTTCAACTCATTATTTAATATATTAATTTTTGCATTAACGCCTAAATTTGTTGCTCTTACCTCTTTTTGTCCAATCATTGAAATAATTAAAATTTTGTCAAAATCCTGCAATTTATATACAGAATCAACACCAACCTTAATTTCCTTTTTCTTCTGTTTTATTCTACCGGCATTTGATAAGTATCTGTACAATTTATCAGTAGGAGCTGCTATATCGTTTTCCCTGTCATAATAAATAAATCCGGCATAAGAAAGTTCGTTGAACAGTGTCTGTAATGTTGTTAAATTTATCTGTCTGCCGAATTCTCCTTCCAGATATTTTTGATACGATTTAGGGTTTAGTTCATCATTGGTTTTTGCCAATTCATCGTAAAAATTTCTGATTTCAGCCAGATGATTCAAATTGTCAGTATTTTGACCTGAGAAATAAGCATAATCTGCCTGATTGAAGAAATTTGTTGATTCAAAAATGACAGAATCGGCAACAGCTTCATTAGTTGTTACAAAATAAAGAATACTGTCTCCTTTTGCCCATACTATTTTATCTCCGTAAATGTTATATTCGTGATATGTATCCTGAAAAGGTTGTCTTGAAAGACCTTTAATTGAACGAGAAAGTATCAGATATTGACCTGATTCTGAGTTAAATTCAAACCAATCCTTCCTGTACATAATAGTATCTAATTTATTCGAGTATGAAACAATTAAATTATCTTGCCAGATACTGTCATTTCGGTTGTTTAAATACAAACTAACCTTTGTTCCCGAAGATTTTATACTGCTGTTTTGAACTATTTCAAAATCTTTGCTTCTTAAATTAGCAATAGGAATACCTTTATCTTTAATAAAAACTACAGCATATTCATCTTTTGAATAACCTTTAAAAACTTTCCCTTCCATTTTAAAATAACCGTTAAAATCTGCTTCGGGAAGAATATTTTTGATAAAATATTTTTCATTTGATTCAAAAATCGGACGTTCATTTGCTGTTTTTGTTTGTGATAGTTTTACGGTTAATTTGCCGGGTATTTGAAATAAATTTAAAAATTCGTTTGTAAATAATGCATTGTCAATTTCAAAACGGCTTTGCTTCATATCAAGTTCATATTTATTAAATTTTGCAAATACTTTGTTTCCGTCAAGCCCAACTTGTCGCCAAGTAACTTTACCTTGTGTACCTTTCCAAACCATATCGGAAGGATAACAGATACCAGATGTTTTTTCGATAATAAAAGTATCAATTATTTGCCCCTGTATGTTATAGCACATTAAGTCAATTTCATTATTGAAATTTATGAATAAAGTCTGAGTTTCCGGGTCATTACCAATCACATAATCAGTTGAATTGGCTTTCCATACAACAGAAGGAGTTTGAACTAATATACTGTCAATCACTAATAATTTTGAAAATTCCAGATAATCTCTAATATTATTAATTTTTTTTGTATAAATTGCACCTAAAAGCCCTACTTCCCACTCAGTGTAATAATCCATATCATTTTTGGCATTAAGAGCATTCATTGTCATTATATAATTGTAAAAGTCAGGGTAGGCTTTTGCATAATTTTCTTTCATTGAATTTGCAACATATATTATTCCAAATTTATAATTATCAAAACTACCTTGTTCCCATAGCATTTTAAAGGCATTGTAAGCAGATTCAACCTCAGGTTTAGCCTCGTATGTCGGTTCTAAAAATTCACCCAATTCGAAAATAAACAATGAATCTGTAAAATAATAAATATTCTGTGCTGTTAAAGCAACTGTTACAGATAAAAAAACAGATAAAATAAAGATTTTATACATAAATTTATAATTTTTTAAAATCAGACACTTTTTGTTATTTAACTTAAAATTAAATATTTATATTGTTTTTTAATAAAATTACTAATCTATTTTTTACAACAGTATAATATTTAAGACAAAAATAATTAAAAAATATGCATTAAAAAATAAATATTATTCAATTTAGGAACATATTTAAAAAAATTGTCCGATCTCAACGGTACTTTGCGTTTCTTTCTTTACGTTTCTTTGCGGTAAAAAAATATTATTCAAATATTTAACCGCATAGAACCGCGAAGTTTTTCACAAAGAGCCTCAAAGAAATACAGACATTAATTTAATACATATTCCTTAAAAAAACTTTTTTATCACGAATATATATTTTTTTGCCCAATAATTTAAGAATACAATTCTGACAAAATAATAATAAGAAAAATCTAATAAAATTTTAATGAGTATTCAAATACAAAATTAATTTTAGGAAATAATATTAGAGCTTAAAAAATTTATACCTTAAATCCGCAAGTTTTTTCGTAAGTGGTTGCAGGTGAAAACACCTGCAACATGTAGTTTGCACCAGTCAGGTGTTTTCACCTGGCTGAATTTCAGATATATAAGTATAGACTTACGGATTTAAGGTTATATAAAAAACATAAAATAAAATCAGTTTAATATTTTTTTTTTTAACATTTTGTTAATAAAAAAAGCAAAAAAAAATTGGTGACAATTAAAAAATGTATTATCTTTGGTTGCTTTTTTAATTTACAAAAAAAATATTTTTATATTTAAAAAATATAATAAAAATTTATATTAATTTATTGTCTAAGAAAATTTAACAAAGTGGAAAATAACGAAAAAAAACTTAACGGCTCATCAGAATATTCAGCGAATTCAATTCAAGTTTTAGAAGGCTTGGAAGCAGTTAGAATGCGACCATCAATGTACATTGGAGACATTGGTAGCAGGGGATTACATCATTTAGTTTACGAAGTAGTAGATAATTCAATAGATGAAGCATTAGCCGATTTTTGTGACGAAATAACAGTTGTAATAAACGAAGATAACTCTATCACCGTAACTGATAACGGAAGAGGAATTCCGGTTGATTTGCACGAAAAAGAAGGAAAATCAGCATTAGAAGTAGTTCTTACTGTTCTGCACGCAGGAGGAAAATTTGACAAAGATTCATACAAAGTCTCAGGCGGCCTTCACGGCGTAGGAGTTTCGTGCGTTAATGCTTTATCTGAACTACTTGTTGCTACAATACAAAGAGATGGTAAAGTTTACCAACAGTCTTTTTCAATTGGAAATCCTATTTCAGAGTTAAAAGTTATCGGTGAATCTGATAAAACAGGAACCATTATACATTTTAAACCAGACCGAACAATATTTCAGGTTACTGAATACAATTTTGATATTTTATCATCAAGGCTCAGAGAATTAGCTTTTTTAAACAAAGGTATTAAATTATATCTGATAGACAAAAGAGAAAAAGAAGAAGATGGAAGTGATAAAAAAGTATCATTTTATTCAGAAACCGGCTTAAGAGAATTTATCAAATATCTTGACGAAAACAGAGAAGCTCTTACAAACATAATCAATATCGAAACTGAAAAAAGCGAAATTCCGGTTGAAATTGCATTAGAATATAATTCAAGCTATTCAGAAAACGTACACTCTTATGTAAATAACATAAACACACACGAAGGAGGTACTCATTTAACAGGCTTTAAAAGAGGCTTAACACGAACACTTAAACAATATGCCGAAGAATCCGGTTTATTGGCAAAGAAAAAAATAGAAATTAACGGAGACGATTTTCGTGAAGGTTTAACTGCTGTTATCTCTGTTAAAGTTCAAAATCCTCAGTTTGAAGGACAAACTAAAACAAAATTAGGCAACAGCGAAGTTTCAATAGCAGTTGATCAGGCTGTCAGCCAAATGATTAGAAATTATCTTGAAGAAAATCCAAATGATGCCAAAAACATCGTAAACAAAGTAGTTCTTGCGGCACAAGCTCGTATTGCAGCAAAAAAAGCAAGAGAACTTGTTCAAAGCAAAACTGTTCTTAAGGGTGGAGGTTTGCCCGGAAAATTATCCGATTGTTCTTCAAGAGACCCAAAAATTACTGAAATTTATCTTGTTGAAGGTGATTCAGCAGGTGGCACTGCTAAACAAGGCAGAGACAGGGTTTTTCAAGCGATATTGCCATTAAGAGGTAAAATTTTAAATGTCGAAAAAGCATTACATCACAAAGTATTCGAAAACGAAGAAATCAGAACTATCTATACTGCTCTCGGTGTTACTATAGGAACGGAAGAAGATCCCAAAGCGTTAAACTTAGAAAAACTAAGATACAACAAGGTAATAATTATGACCGATGCTGACGTAGACGGAAGCCACATTACAACTTTAATTATGACATTCTTTTTCAGATATATGAAAGAACTTATTGAAAATGGGCATTTATATATTGCAACTCCACCTCTTTATCAAGTTAAAAAAGGTAAAACAGGTATATACTGCTGGACAGAAGAAGAACGTCTTGCTACACTGGAAGAATTAGGCAAAGGAGCTTCTGTTCAAAGATATAAAGGGCTTGGAGAAATGAATGCTGAACAACTATGGGAAACAACAATGAACCCCGCAACAAGAACTTTAAGACAAGTAAACATTGAAAATGGTGTCGAAGCTGATAGAACTTTCTCAATTTTAATGGGTGAAGAAGTTGCTCCAAGACGTGAATTTATTGAGAAAAACGCTGTTTATGCTCAGATTGACGCTTAATCCTCTTCTATTACATCACAAAAGACGATTAAATTCGTCTTTTTTCATTTTTAATCTTACAATTGTTAATAAATGTAAATAAATCAAAATAACATGTCATTACTTTCAAAAATATTGAGTGGTTTTTTTGGTAATAAATCAGAAAAAGATATAAAAAAAATACTCCCTATAGTCCAAAAAATCAATGAAGAATTCGATAAACTGCAAAATATTTCAAACGATGAATTACGAATTAAATCCGCTGAATTAAAAAAAATAATTCAGGATAGAATTGCTCAAGATGAGATAACAAAATCTGAACTTAAAGAAAAAGTAGAAGCACCTGATTTAAATTTTGAAGAAAAGCATTCAATTTACAAAGAAATCGAAAAAATTGAAAAAAAAATAAAAGATACAATAAAAACAACGCTTGATGAAATTTTACCGGTTGCTTTTGCAATAATAAAAGAAACAGCAAAACGTTTCAAAGAAAACGAAAAATTAATTGTAACAGCAAATGATTTCGATAAAAAATTAGCAGTAAAATTTGAAAATGTAGTTATCGAAGGCGATAAAGCGATATATTTTAACAAATGGCTTGCAGGAGGAAATACTATTACCTGGGATATGGTTCATTATGACGTTCAACTAATTGGCGGTGTTGCGTTACATCAAGGAAATATTGCAGAAATGGCTACCGGCGAAGGAAAAACACTTGTCGCTACTTTACCTGTATTCCTTAATGCATTATCCGGTCGTGGAGTTCACCTTGTAACCGTTAATGATTATCTTGCAAAAAGAGACTCTGAATGGATGGGAACTCTTTATCAATTTCATGGTCTTTCTGTTGATTGTATTGACAAACATCAGCCGAATTCAAAAGAAAGACGTGCTGCATATATGGCTGACATTACATTTGGTACAAACAACGAATACGGTTTTGACTACCTTAGAGATAATATGGCTCATCGCCCCGATGAACTTGTTCAAAGAATGCACAATTACGCTATTGTGGACGAAGTGGACTCTGTTTTAGTTGATGAAGCAAGAACACCGCTTATTATTTCTGGTCCCGTCGGAAAAACTGATGATGATAAACTTTTCAGTGAATATAAACCAAAAGTAGTTGAACTTTATACCGCTCAAAAAACTTTAGTTGCAAAATTATTATCTGATGCTAAAAAACTTATTAACGAAAATAAAACCGACGAAGGGGGTGTTCTGCTGCTCAGAGCCCACAAAGGACTGCCAAAAAACAGAGCTTTAATTAAATTCCTTAGCGAATCCGGAAATAAAACCTTATTGCAAAAAACAGAAAATATTTATTTGCAAGAAAATGCCAAAAGAATGCCTGAAATTACTAACGAACTTTTTTTTGTTATTGAAGAAAAATTGAACTCAGTTGAACTTACTGAAAAAGGTATAGACTTGATTACAGGAAAAACTGACGATCCTGAATTCTTTATTATGCCTGATATTGGAGAAAAACTTGCAGAAATTGAACAATCTTCAATGAAAGAAGAAGAAAAATTGAAAGAAAAAGATAAACTATTGACCGACCATTCTGTAAAATCCGAACGCATTCATGCTGTCAATCAACTCATTAAGGCTTATGCTATGTTTGAAAGAGATGTTGATTACGTTGTTATAGACTCAAAAGTTAAAATTGTTGATGAACAAACCGGTCGTATTCTCGAAGGTCGTAGATATTCAGAAGGGTTACATCAGGCGATAGAAGCAAAAGAAAGCGTTAAAATTGAAGAAACAACTCAAACTTATGCAACAATTACTTTGCAGAACTATTTCAGAATGTACGACAAACTTGCAGGTATGACAGGTACAGCAGAAACCGAAGCTCAGGAATTATGGGATATTTATAAACTTGATGTTATTGTCATACCTACAAATAAACCGATTGTCAGAAACGATTTTGATGATTTGATTTTCAAAACAAAACGTGAAAAATACAATGCCGTTATTGATGAAATACAAAGAATTAAAGAGCAAAACAGAGCTGTATTAGTTGGTACAACATCAGTTGAAGTTTCTGAAGTTATAGGGAAAATGCTGCAAAGAAAAGGTATTAAACACCAAATACTTAACGCTAAACTTCACCAGAAAGAAGCTGATATTGTTGCCTTCGCCGGACAACCCGGAACAGTAACAATCGCAACCAATATGGCAGGTCGTGGTACTGACATCAAACTGCATCAGACAGTTAAAGAATCAGGCGGTCTTGCTATTATCGGTACAGAAAGACACGAATCCCGTCGTGTTGACCGTCAGCTTAGAGGTCGTTCTGGTCGTCAAGGGGACCCGGGTTCTTCTCAGTTCTTTGTTTCTTTGGAAGATGACCTTATGAGAATTTTCGGCTCGGAAAGAATAGCAAAAGTTATGGATTTTCTCAACCTTAAAGAAGGTGAAGTTATTCAACACAAAATGATTTCAAATTCTATCGAAAAAGCTCAGAAAAAAGTTGAAGAAAACAACTATGGAATTCGTAAAAGATTGCTTGAATACGATGATGTTATGAACTCTCAGAGAGAAGTTGTTTATACCAGAAGAAGAAATGCCTTATTCGGAGAAAAATTAGATATAGAAATATCTTCTATGTTTTCTGATATTGCAAGCGTTATTGTCAAAAATAATTATCAGGAGAACGACTATGAAAATTTCAAGTACGAAATAATGAAAAATTTTTCGATACAGACAAATATTAATTTCAATGATTTTAAAAGCCTGAATCCTAATGAAATTATTCAAAATGTCGAAAATGCGGTTTATGATACTTTTAAACGAAGAATGAACTTAATAAGAAAACAACTTTTACCGTTTGTTCAAAAAACATATCAAGAACAATCCGGTCAAAGCGAATATGTTTCTGTTCTTATTTCTGACGGCACCAAAATTTATAAAATTGTAACCGAACTCAAAAAAGCTTTTGATAATGATGCAAGAGAAATAATCAAAGATATTGAAAAAACAATAATGCTTGTTGCAATTGACGAAACGTGGAAAGAGCATTTGAGAGAATTAGATGATTTGAAACAAGCCGTTCACAGTGCTTCTTATGAACAAAAAGATCCTTTATTGATATATAAAATGGAATCTTTTGATTTATTTCAGAATATGTTGCTGAAAACAAATACTGAAATAGTATCAAGTTTAATGAAAGCACATATTTTTATTCCTGAACAATCAAGAATAAAAGGAGGACAAAGACAAGTAAGCAGAAGCTCAGCATTTGATTTTAAACAGTTACAAACCTCAAAAAGTGACGGAACAAGCACAAATACAAATACAACAGGCGGGGGGCAATACAAAAGAACCACTAAAAAAGTCGGAAGAAACGATCCTTGCCCCTGTGGAAGCGGTAAAAAATTCAAAAACTGCTGTGGAAAAGAAGTAAACGTCTAAAAATGTGATAATGTGATAATGTGATAATGTGCCAATGTGATAATGTGCCAATTTGATAATGTGCCAATGTGATAATGTGATAATTTGATAATGTGCCAATGTGATAATGTGATAATGTGCCAATGTGATAATGTGATAATGTGCCAATTTGATAATGTGCCAATGTGATAATGTGATAATGTGCTAATTTGATAATGTGATAATGTGCTAATTTGATAATGTGATAATGTGCTAATTTGATAAT
>DYKL01000545.1 GCA_020722645.1 Acetofilamentum sp.
TTCAAAAAAAATGATACTGTTGCTCTTGCATTTTCTTATATCGGCTATGAAAATCAAACCAAACAAATATTTTGTAAAAACGACACAACTCTTTTTATTAAACTTAAAGAGGTAAACGAAATCGAGCAAGTTGTTATTTATTCAACAAACCAAGTTAATGATAACTTAAATACAGGTTCACATACTATTCGAATAGAACAACTGAAATATCTGCCAAGTCTTGGTGGTGAAAAAGACATTTTAAAGGCAATACAGATGTTGCCGGGCATTCAGTCGGGTAATGAAGGGTCAAACGGTTTATATATCAGAGGTGGCAATATTGATGAAAATTTGATTCTTTTAGACGGTATCCCTTTATACAACATAAATCATATCGGTGGTTTTGTTTCAATTTTTAATCCTGATGCCATAAATTTAGCTGAAATTATTAAATCAGGATTCCCTGCAAAATATGGAGGCAGATTATCATCGGTTTTAAATATTACAATGAAAGATGGTAATTTGAACAAATTTTCCAACAATTTTTCATTAAGTCCTATAACTTCAAACTTTTCTCTAAATGGTCCGATTATAAAAAATAAAAGCTCATTTATAATATCAGTACGTGCTTAATATTTAGGCTGGCTTACAAGACCATTAACATATCTACAATTTTCTGGCTGCAGTGTCGGTTATAATTTTCACGACATCAACATTAAACTTAATTATTCTCTAAATCAAAAGAACAAAATCTACTTTAGTTTTTTCGAAGGTCAAGATAAATATTTGTTTAAACTCAACAACATTTTTCAACCATCAGCCGAATTAGGTCATAGTAGTATTTTTTGGGGCAATACTTTATTTTCTTTAAGATGGACACACAAATACAAATCAAATCTTTTCGGCAATTTAACATTTGCATATACAAAGTATAATTACCAGACAGAAAACAATTACAGTGCGACAAATAATGAATATGTTTATTTATATAATTTTAAAACAGAAATATCAAACTATATTATAAAAAGCAATTTTGAATGGAATATTTCCAAAAGACTAAGTGCAAATTTTGGTTCTGTTCATAATTTCTACAATTTTATACCTGCCCAAAACAAATTTTATTACAAAACAATCGAAAATACTATTGATAGCGTTTACAGATATGAAAATGAATTAGCTTTTGAAAACAGCTTGTATTTTCAAACAGAATATCAATTAAAGAATGTTATAAGCGGTTATGTCGGATTAAGATTAACAGATTACTTACTTAACACCAAAAATTACTTTTATATAGAGCCAAGGGCATTACTAAAAATCAAGACAACAAACAATTCGTCAATAAAAATATCTTATGCTGAAACACAACAAAACATTCATCTGATAACAAGTAGCAGTGCTTCATTACCAATGGATATTTGGACAACATCAAATTCAGATGTTCCGCCTTCTTACTCTAAACAGATTACTTCCGGTTTTTATAGTACATTACTTCAAAATAAACTTGAAATATCAGTTGAAACATACTACAAATTATCTGAAAACTTAGTCTCTTTCAAAGAAGGTGCAACTTATTTATCAATTATAGGTGATTGGACTGATAAGTTAGAAACTGACGGAACCGGTAAATCTTATGGTGTTGAATTTTTTGTGGAAAAAAAACAAGGTAAAACAACCGGTTGGATTTCCTATACATTGTCTAAAACAATTAGACAATTTGATAACATAAATTTTGGCAGAGAATTTCCTTTTAAATACGACTG
>DYKL01000546.1 GCA_020722645.1 Acetofilamentum sp.
ACGAACTAACTATGCACAATGCACAACCGGAAAACAACTATCTCTACAACGGAAAGGAATTGATAAAAGATTTTGGCTTGGACTGGTATGAATACGGTGCAAGGAATTATGACCCGCAAACCGCACGCTGGTGGGTTATTGACCCTATGGCGGAAAGTTACTATTCGCTTACACCGTATAATTATGTGGCAAATTCACCGATGATTTTTGTTGACCCCAATGGAGGAACTATTATCCCTACTAACGAATATAGTAGTAATCAGTTACAAACTTCATTTGGTCGTTTGTTAAAATACAACTCAATTTCAAATTTAATTTCAACAACAACGTTAGAAAATGGTTCAATTATTTTTACAAGTCAAAATTGGGAGGCTTTTAAAAATGAGATAAATAGTATTGAAGGAATTACAAATCAAGAACGAAATGATTTGACAGCAATGTCTAAAGGAATTTATTTAGCAATTAATCAAGAAGAAGAAATAAAAGTAACTTTTCTACCAGAAGGAGAAGGGTGGTTTGGAATAAATAACGAAAGTGAAAACTGTATGGCTGATGAATACGATATACAGATTGCAAATTTTTACGAAAGTCAAACTGAATATCAAGAAATTTCTCTAAATGGTGAAACTATGATAGAAACATTACAATTTTCTAATACAAAAGATATGGACGAAATAGTCGCTCACGAAATAATAGGTGAATTTGTTGGACGAAATATATTAAAAAGACCACACCCATTGAAAGAAGGTGTTACTCAATATGGTAGGTTAGGCAATTCTGTTATCCCTATTCAAGTTCAAAATATTGCTCGACGTTTAAGCGGGAAAGAAGGTTACAGAACAGGTGGAAATCCTGGTTATCATGGTGGTCCATATGAGGAAAACGATGCAACTGATATTCCTGATTTTTTAAAATAAGTTTTTATGAAGTATTTTTATATAATAATTTTATGTTATTTAGTCAATTACGGTTTGTGTCAAAACGACTCAATAATTACATCATTAAATTTGGAAATTTCAAGGACCAATACTTCCGTTGAATGGAAGTATATATATGAATTACAAAACAATACTAATGAAAGTGTTTTTTTGATATTTTATCCTAAATATATTGATGTTGATTACAATAAAGATAGCACTGTTATTAGTTTAATTGAAGATATAGGTGGTACCGAGAACTTCATTATAGATAGATTAGACACTCTATATCGCGATATGAAATATTTTTATATAGGTAGTATTGGATTTTCAGGTACTCCTGCACCGCCTGGCTATACAATTATTGAAGTAAAACCAAAATCAAATCAGATAATTAATTTCATCGAAAAGAATATTAATAAAAATATAGTATCTTTTAATATAGTTGTAAGATATGGTTTTTTTAAAACAAAAGAAAGTGCTGAATTTTTTAAAAAAGGGTGCACTAATAAAGAAGAAATTAGAAATAATTACATCGAAGAAATATATTTATTTAAAATAAAAAATGATACTATAATTGAAAAAAAAAATATGCAAAATTTAAAAGAAATGGTGTTTCCTATATATAATTAAGAGCCCCTCCCGCTGGTGCGAGCTTGTAGCTCGTACCACACCGCACACCCCCTCTACAACGGCAATATTTCACAGATTGACTGGTGGTATGGAAACAACAATGTGATAAAAAAATATAACTATTTCTACGACGGTCTAAACCGTATAACCGCAGCAGATTATTCCGATAATCAACAAAGAGATTTTTC
>DYKL01000547.1 GCA_020722645.1 Acetofilamentum sp.
ATCGCATTTATACGAGCTTAAAAAAAGAGGGAGTTTTTATACCGGACTCATTAATGTTATTAAAAATAGTGTTACCCCTGCATTCAAAGCACTAGAAAACGCCAAAATTAATGAATGGCCTAATCGGAAATAAGAGTCAGCTTGTTGCATTACTTTTATGCTTTTTTTTGGGAGGTTTGGGCATTCATAGATTTTACTTAGGTTATACCGGAATTGGAATTATACAATTATTGACAATAGGAAGTTTCGGAATATGGGCTTTTATTGATTTAATAAGAATTATTATTGGCGATATTAAACCTAAAAATGGGATATACAGCAAAACACTATAAAATGAAACTATCATACTAAGCCTCATTGAAATTTGGAAATAGTATATACCATTAGACTTTAAGGTTTGAAAAAATGAAACTAATATTAAACTGCTATCATGTTTATCAATATAGCTCATTCGGATTTGCAATCCGAATGTATTTAGCTATTTGATTTAATGTTATTTTCGGATTGCAAATCATTAATGTCCGGAACGTTTTTAGTGATTTGATATCTATGTTTAAATCATATTAAAAAGTCGTAAAACTGACTGTAGCGTAAAAAAAACACTATCCTAACTGTCCTGCTTGAAGCAACTTGCTTGCATAAATAATAATGTAATTATAAAATCACATTGTACAATTAATTGCACTTTGTTAAGGAATATGTACTAAATTAATGTCTGTATTTCTTTGCGGCACTTTGTGAAAACCTTCGCGGTTCTCTGGGGTTAAATCGGTTGTTTGCCAAAACCCGAAACACAGTACATTTATAATCAATAAATTACATAAAAATAACACTTCGTTTAGTGACCACAAACGAAACTTATTGATAACAAATGGATTGCAAAAATAAATTTTTTTCAAATATAAAACAATTATTGACCACAAAAAAATACTTTTTTTCTGTTATTTTATTTATTTACAGAGACTTAACTTGTTTTTTCGGGCAAACATCCGTTAAATATTTGAATAATATTTTTTTTCCGCTAAGAAACGCAAAGTACCGCTGAGATAGGATTTTTTTTTTTAAACATGTTCCTAATGTAATATTGGCAATCAACTTTCAATTAAAGCAAGATCTTTCCAATATGACTGTTTGAGTGAAAATAACACAAGAATATATCTCAAAAGTCAATTTGTCTTAGTAATCAATCTTCTTATAAAGATTTGATATAATAACTCACTCTGTTTCGGACAATAGTAATTACAAAGTCGAAAAAGCTAAAAACATTAATTTGAACATTTTGATAACTGTTTAGTATAAGTATTCTGAAATTGAAATCATTAAATCCTAAAATCTGTAAAAAAGTTAATAACGATGTGCAATATCTTTATTATCAGTATTTTGTATGGAAAAATAAGTTAATAACTATGAGATTTTATTAAACAGACTAAAATGATTATAATCAACATATTGCAATTAATTAGGTTTTAAAAATTTAAAATATCAGTTTTGTTAAATTGCTTATTTTCAATATCTTATTGAAAACGAGTTTTTGATTTAAAAAAAATAAATAAATGTATATTATTGATTTATAGACTTATAATTCAAATTATAAAAAAACATATTATTAACCATTAAATTTCTGTAATTCAAATAGTTATTCATGGTTATTAACAATAAAAACAGATTTTAGGTTAAACGGAACTTACTTACAACTTTTCAGGTTTTACAGGCGATAGCTAAGAAAAA
>DYKL01000548.1 GCA_020722645.1 Acetofilamentum sp.
CTATAAAGTTAAATTGTTGATAATAAGTATTTTACGTAAATTATAAAATATTTTTGAGTTCAGTATAAAAAGGTCGTAAAAAGCAAACTCAAACTTGCAAGTATTTGATTATCAAGTAGTTATGTTTGTTTATTATTTTTTGTAAAACACTATAAATCAATTAGTTATGTTTTATTTGTTCTTTTTTGATAGCTTTTTAGACCGGACTCATTATTGAAACTACAAGCTCATTAAAAATGCGAATTAAGGGTTGAAGTTTAGAATTTAGTACAACTATACTTTGAACGTGTACTATTGAGATAATTCATAAATAATAATGAATATCGAACAAGGAACGTCGATTTAAGATTTGTGAAGAATAAATCAAAAATCAAAATTCGTTAATCGATATTCGTCATTGAATTAAATACACATATTATTGCCAATGATAGGATAATAAACCTATACCGATTTATCGGGAATTTTCAGGGAATTGCTACCCTCTATACAACCCGCATTAATAAAATTTTATTATAATTTTTATTAATAATTCAGGTTAAGAAACTAATGTGCTTTTTTGTAAGTGAAGGCATTGACAAAATGCGGTAAAATTTACACATTTTTGACCTTTTGAAACAAGCCCAAGCTAATGTATTTTATAGTTTTTTAGGCAAAAATGACAATAAATTTACTGTAAATTATCAAAATATAGACAAAAAAACACTACTTTTTCAGAAAAAATGCACATAAATGCGTTTTAACGCACGAAAATCTTTTTTTCGACCTAAAACACCACTTTTTGAGAAATGGCTCTAAAATGCACAGAAATGCCCCAAATTCGCAATCGGCTGATTTTTAAAGGTGTAAAATGACAAATTTTACTACAAAAACACAACATTATAACATTTTAATACAATAAACAAACACAAAAATGATATTATTCTGTAATAATTGTTTCAAAAACTCATTTTTTCAGATGTTTTATGAAAATATGACAAAAAATGCAGAAAAATTTGATTTAAAGAAAATTTGTAATAATTTTGGAGTGAAAAAAAAGAAAAAATTTAGTTATTTTTGCAAAAGCTCAACTAAAACAGTTGAGGTTTTGCAAACACAAAAAACACAAAAAAATAATAACTTGCAATAAATTAACAATATACATAACTCGCAAATTGTTTTTACATTAGTGTATAACCACAACTGGAGTTGAGTAAATACAAACGTTATGAGGAATTGCCAAAACTAAGAATATCAACAAAAATATTTAACTTTGCGATAAAAGTAAACACAAAAAAATGAAAAAATTTAATACATCTGGTCCGAATATTACAGAAAAACATTATACAATAGAAAGAACTGATTTAATTAAAACAGGTATTGAATTAGTAAAAGACGAACGTTATTTTACAATTTGGGCACCAAGACAAACTGGTAAAAGCACTTATTTTAGACAATTGGCTGAAAAATTAACTGAACAAGGTTATAAAGTTGCTCATATTAATTTTGAAAATTATATAAACACGTCATTAGATGATTTCCTTTATCGTTTTTCGGGAAAGATAAAAGAATTTTGGAATATTGATTTCTACAAGGAAACAAATATTTCTAAAATATTCAATCTTATAGAAGAAATTAAAGACAAAAAATGTGTATTAATAATTGACGAAGTAGAAGGTATAAACAAAGAATATTTCGGGGATTTTTTACACTCAATTCGTAATGCTTACCATTCGCGTCAAACACACTGCC
>DYKL01000549.1 GCA_020722645.1 Acetofilamentum sp.
TATAAAAAAATTATAAAAAGAATAAAAAGAAATAATAAAAAGAAATTTAAATTTATTAGTTCAAAGATTTATAAAATTTCAGTAATTTTAAGATGGAAAGAAAATATTTAAACATAGCACAACAGATATCGGAGAAATTTGATAAAATTCCAATTCATTGGGATGGGAGAAAAGCAATTTTGGAAATGAAAGATGCAAATTTTCCACATTGGAGACAAACGGAATGGATTGGCTTTTACTTTCAGTTCCTCTGTGAAAAACTTTTGAAAAACTATCTGAAAATTCCAGGCCCGAAATATGGCAACCCTGAATTTGACGGATTCAAAGAAATACCTTGGGATATAAAAGCACATGCAACGAATACCAGCAGTCATCAAATTATTGTAAATGACAGTGAAGCTACGGCAAAAGCAATAAAAGAATTTGGGTGTATTGGCTTGATTCTTGCAATTGGAGAAGTCAAATATAATGACGACGAGAGAACCTTCCAGAGATGGCATGAGGAACTTAAAGGGGACAAGTCAAAATACGAACTTGAAAGAATTAAAAGAGGGGCGTGGTCACGATTAAGAAAGGTTGAATTTAACCTAAGACAAATTTCTTTCATCATAATTGATGATTCTGTCTTAGCTAAATGTGGTTCGTTTCAGAAGGATTTTAGAAATGCAAATGGTAATCCACGAAATGAAAAGGTTTTATTGAATTTGGAAAAGTTGGATGAAAAAAACATTTTCTTTCTTGATTTTCAGAGCAGATTTAGTAAATAGGATTTAAATGCTAAAATGATTAATAAAGAACTGTCGGACGGATTTAAAATAAAAGATATGAACTCTTGGGAAAATGTTAATGCAGATCTTATCATCACGGATCCGCCATTTGGAATAGAATTTAGTGGTAAAAACGGGAATTATCACAGAAATGTTGAAAATGTAGTAAGCGGATATGTAGAATGGAAAGTTTTAGAATATGAAGAAAAAATACAACAATTGTTAGGATGCATAAAAAAGAACTTAAAAGAGAACGGACAGGCTTTAATTTTTTCTGGGTGGAATAACAGCAATATTATTCATAATAAAATTATGCAATTTAATGGTTTAACATTAAGAGGTAAAATGTATTGGACTTATAATTTTGCTCCGTCTTGTATAAAAAGGCCTTCTCATAATGTATATGAAATTTATTGGGTTACAAATGGAGACAGATGGATATATAATAGCAGGTGCACAACTCATCATTGTCAAAGCGGAGAACCAAATCTAACAACTCTTAACTTTAAGAGGGACTATAAAGTTAATATGCCAAAATACCCGACACGGCTGCCATTCAAGCTTTTACAATGTTTAATAGAGCATTTTTCTAATGAAAACGATTTGATTTTTGATCCTTTATGTGGTAGTGGAATGGTAGGATTAGTTGCATCTATGCTCAAAAGAAGATTTATAATGGGTGATTTAAATGAAAACGGTAAAATTGTATTTGAACACCTTTCTAATTATTATCTAAATGAGAAAGGTTTAATTCAAGATCAAAAATTGATGACATGGTGGAAAAAATAATTTCGCTTACGTTGACAGGTTGTAAGGAAACTAAGAAATTCACCCTCAATTTTTGAAAAATTTGTGTTTTTTGCCTTCAACTTTTATATTCCCTTACATTCTGTTGACTTCGTTTAATCAAACATTTATAAAATTTTAGCAATTTTAAAATGGAAAAATATATGCAGTG
>DYKL01000550.1 GCA_020722645.1 Acetofilamentum sp.
TCTGATTAAACCTGAAATTTTTGATTTTTTGTATGATAAATACCCTCCAAACATAAACAATTGTAATGTACTTGTAACAAAATTCACAGAAATTTCTGACCCGACTAAAAATGCAAATTTATCAAACGAGCAGGAAAAAATGCTTCTTCTGTTAATTTCCAATATATCAGACACTTCAACAGAAATGGCAATACTTACAGATTATTATGCCCAGTTTTTATTAAAAAAGTCAAACATAAAATCGGCAATTGATTTTTTCGATTTGGCTATTGATACACAAAATAAAATAAATAAAAACGATGACCTGTTACAAAATTTCATTTGTCATTTGTCTGAGGCGTATTTAATTGACAAACAATACGATAATGCTTTAAAATTTGCTTTTTCGGTATTAAATTTCTATACAAACAAAAATATTAAAACAACATCGAGCCTTTATGCAACAAACATAATTTCAACAGCATATTTCAGACAAAAAAATTTTAAATCGGCACATAAATATATCACAACAGCAATAGAAACAGCGAAAGAGTTAAAATCCGACAAAAAAATCCTGACAAATTTATATTATGATGCGTCAGTTTGTGCTTTCAATATAAAAAAACACAAAGAAGCTGAAAAACTTATAAAAGAAGCCGAAAACTCTTATAACTCCATTCCGAATAATCAAAAATTAAAAGAAACAGAGCAAAAAATAAATTTACAGAAAGAATTTTTAAAACTTAATTCAAAAATAAATCTTACCTTTTTTTCGATAAACAAAAAAAATTTAATACTAATTCTGGTTTTAATTTTAATTTTTCTAATAATATTGACAATGATTATCTTATGATATTTTTGACAAAAAAAATTTTGGCTCTTTTCTTAAAAAATGTGGGTAGATATTCTATTTATAGCATTATATCCGTTTGATTGCTTGAAAGCGGTCTTACGGATTTTTACCCTACAAATGTTTAACACCTTTGATGTTCTTGGCTTTTATTAAATCCACCAACAATTTCTCATATAAGAGCCAAAATTTTTTATATTCATTAAAATGCTTACTTTTGTTTTATAATTTTAAAAAATATTTTTATGAAACGTTACTCATTATTAATTTTATTATTTAGCGCAATCGTAGTGCTATCAGGTTGTTTAACAACTCAGTACAAAGAATACAAATTTGAATTCAAAGACAAAACTTCAGGTACGCTTACAATTACTTACGTCAATATTTTCTCTCAAATATATGAAGATGAAAATGCAGATAGCGTATTAAATGCAGATTTTGCGGAATTAGCAGCAGATTATTTGGAAGGCAGTAAAATCGAAGAAGAATTTCCACACGCAAAAGTTGTAAGTAAAAGATTATACGAAAAAAATTATCAACTGTACGGCGAAGTTGTTTTAGAATTTGCTACTCCGGCTGATGTTAACTTATTCCAATTCGACAAAAAATCACCTTATGCTTATTCTTTCACATCTGACGAAACTTTCTTTGACGGAAACGGAACAAAACCTGAAACTGTTAATGCAGTATTTTTTAGCAGTAAACTAAAAACATTTGAATTAACAACTTCAATATCTGAACCTGAAGAAACTGACCAAAGTCTTTTAAGCACTTGGAAAGCTAATAAATAATTGTTTTTTGTAATACTAATTCGAATTTGAAAATCCGAAATCATTAATTACCTTAAATCCGCAAGTTTTTTCGTAAGTGGTTGCAGGTGAAAACACCTGCA
>DYKL01000551.1:0-449 GCA_020722645.1 Acetofilamentum sp.
ATAATTGGCAGTTAATCCGATTTTAGGCTTGGTGTATGTCGCTTTAAGTCGTTGAATTTCCAATTCGTTAACTTTGCTGAGGTTATTATTCTGATTAATCAGCGGACTATTTTTTATTGCCGTTGAAACAAAATAATCCAAATTATTTTGAGCCGGAACATTAAAACTCAGAAACAAAGGAATACAGAAAATCAATCTTAATTTTTTCATTTATAGCAATTAAGGATATTCAAAAATAAATGAAAAAGCCACACTAAAAAATTGTGGCTTTTTCATTGGTAGATTAATTAATCGTTTTCTTCTTCATCTTTCTCTTCTGTTTTCACCTCTTTTTTCACCACTTTTCCGTCGGGCGAAATAGCAACTTCCATTTTAGTTTCGTCTTTTTCCAGTTTAAATTCGTAAACAGTGCCTTCAGCGGTTTCCGAAATTTCGGCTTCTTCAATTTT
>DYKL01000551.1:480-1712 GCA_020722645.1 Acetofilamentum sp.
TTTACATTGGCAGGAATGGCAGATGTTTCAATTTCGTGTTCGGTTTCTTTCCAAACACCCTCTGTTGAAAAGTTTGCAGAATACTCTACGCCTTTGAGTTTAAACTCGGCTTCCCATTCGGTGTCGTTTTCTTTGTCCCATTTTACCGATTTAGCATCCGGGAATTTTTGTGTAAAGGCTTTGTTCACGGTTTCAGGCACGCTTGGTTTTTGTGCACTGGCATTAATGCTGATTGCTGCAAAAGCAATGACAAATAATTTTAATGTTTTCATTTCCGTAATTTTTATGTGAATTAAAATTTATACCCCAATATTATAAACCAATTTAGAAGAAATTTTGAATTTTTAAAGTAACTGGTATTTTAAAAATTATAGGCAAAATAAAAACCATAATTATCGCTGCCTAATTGTGGCAATAGTGTTATGTTTTTGGATTTCTCGAAAGGATTATAATTTTTAAAAGGTTCAAAATAATATACCAATTCTGCCGAAATAATTCCTATTCCTGCTCCCACAAGAACATCTGAGAACCAGTGTTTGTTGTTAATCATTCGAAAAGCTCCTGTTGTGGCAGCAAATACATATCCGCTAAAAGCCAGAGTAGGTGAGTTGTCTTTAAATTCATTATATAATACGCCGGCATTGGTAAATGCTAATGTAGTATGACCCGAAGGGAATGAATAGGAAGCCCCGCTAGGTCGGTCTTTATTTGTAATATACTTTAAACTGTGTGTTATAGTTGCGGAAATTAGATTGGAAATCAATAAATACTTTGTTTGATCGAACCAATTATTTTTTGATTTAAACCCTAATAAATCTGCTGAATACATCTCCACAATTGGAATATATTGTAAGTAATCATCTACTCGAAGTTCATAGTTATTACCCACTTTGTTTCGTAGATTTATCTGCAGCTCCTTTTCAAAATTACTATTATTAACTATTACGCCAAACGCAATCAACGAAACAGGAACAATACTCTTTTTAAGCAAAGTAAATGATTTTGTACTGTCTTTCATTGAAGTATTTATTTTTTGCGCTCTTAATTTACACGATGAAAAGAGTGCTAATACGATCAGAAGATTAATAGTAATTCTCATTTTGCCTTATTTATATTTTAGGCAAAGGAATTACTCAATTTTGTAGAAATTTAGAATTGCTGATATTTTTAGTACTTAGCAAAAACTATTTATTCAAAATCACTTTTTTGACTATTGTATTTGACTTATTTTG
>DYKL01000552.1 GCA_020722645.1 Acetofilamentum sp.
CGTCTGTACTTATTGTCTTCATTCTTAATTTTGTTCCGTTTGCGGTGTAAAGATACGAAATATTTTTTTCACCTGCAAATTCATCGTAAAATTTAACATTTGTGGGTTTTGCATTGTTAAATTGTTAAATTGTTGGCTGACGCCGGAGGTGGTTTTGATTATTGTGGGGAAAGTTATATTTTTTTATCACATCATTGTTTGTAAAGTCTTCCATCTTATTTACAGCATTTATTAGAACACAAATTTATATAGTTTGTGTACCTCAAATTCTTGGCAACCTGCCACAAGCATGGTATCATTTTATTTTGTTTTTGAATTTTTTTGAAGTTAAAACTGTAGGAAGTACTTTAAAATTATTTTTCCATAATTTAGGAGGTGGGTAAATCTCATAATAATAAAAATAATATTTTTTGTAAATTTTTGTTAATAATTTGCTTGATTTTTTTTTATTATAATCAAACGATTCAATTTTAAAAATAATCAAATTTGACAAAAATGAAGTGTTAAAATTTGAAAAATGAAGTGAATAGTTTTTATAAGTAACAAGAATGTTAATATTTCCAATAAAATTAGTACTTGTTATGAAATTAACACTATCTAATAAATAAGAATATAGTGTGTCATCTGTTTTTATTTCAATATGAATTTGTTCTTCATAAAAATTAACATTTTTATTATTATAAAACAATTCGACATAAGTTGTATCTTGAGAAAAACTTATGATATCAAACATTAAAAATATTATAAAATAATTAAAAAATTTCATCTTTTATTATTTATGTACGCCTTCTTTCAAATTTAAAAACTTATCTAAGGGAAAAGTTGTGATATTTCCACCACCGTTATAAATGTATACTCTTTTAGAACCAGCACCTATGACGTAAGAATTTCCTTTTATTATTCCTTTTTGCTCCCAGTTTAAATGGGCTTCTATATCTCCATTAGAAGGTGTTTGAGTGAATTCTAAACCGTTAAACTCACCACCTGGATGTATATGAGCTGTTTCGTAAATTGAACAATTCTTTATCATATTATCCATTACTGCTTGATCTTCAGAGTTATTTGCTTTAAAAATTTCAAGTGGAACTAATGTATTTATTCCAGCATCTTCGTTTGGGCTTGGTGATGGCTTAGATCTTATAATTTGTAGTGATCCATCATCCATGCCCCAAACAACACCTTCCTCATGTATCCCATCTTTATTAGAATCTTTAAGTGCATTACCAATTTCTTCCCTAATATTATAACTTGGAATTTCAAGAGCTGAATTTACATTTGATAGATTTGTTGTTTGGTTATTTTCTTTATTAGTCTTTATAAGTTTCTTTTCTTGTTTGTTTGTAACAATATATATTTTACCATCACCAGAATTTTCATCGCTACCTAAATACACACCATTTTTACTATAATAATCACCGTAACTCATTCCATTATCGTCCAAAAACAAAATCGGATTATTTCCAGAAAAATGATACGGACTTATTGAATAATACCTTTCTGCCATCGGGTCAACAACCCACCAGCGGGCTATCTGCGGGTCATAGTTCCTTGCACCATATTCATACCATTCTAATCCAAAATCTTTTATCAATTCCTTTCCATTGTACAGATAGTTGTTTTCCGGTTGTGCATTGTGCATAGTTAGTTCGTCTATGAGCATTCCGAAGGGGTAATAGGTGTCGATTTCTAATACTGTGCCGGTTTCAT
>DYKL01000001.1 GCA_020722645.1 Acetofilamentum sp.
ATGAATTATGAATTATGAATGATGAATTATGAATTATGAATTATGAATGATGAATGTTGAATAAAAAAATTGAATAGAATTTTACCAGATAATAAAAACATAAAAACAAGTAAAGGATAATTATTTTAAAAAAGAGATATTGAAATTTTAACGAACCGGAATTTTTAAAAACAACCTTAAAAAAACAAAAACAAATTATGTCAAAAAACAAATTTTTTATTTTAGACGCTTACGCATTGATTTTCAGAGCTTATTATGCATTTATTAAAAATCCCCGTTACAATTCAAAAGGGCTAAATACATCAGCGATATTCGGTTTTACAAACGTAATTGATGAAATAATAAAAAAAGAAAAACCGACTCACATCGCTGTTTGTTTTGATGCTCCGGCAGCTACATTCAGAAAAGAAATTTATCCCGAATACAAAGCAAACAGAGAAGCAACACCTGAAGACATAAAAAAATCAATTCCTTACATTAAAGAAATACTCAAAGGGTTTAAAATCCCCATATTTGAGCAAGAAGGATTTGAAGCAGACGATTTAGCGGGTTCATTAGCTAAAAAATTTTCAAACGAAAACTTTGATATTTTTCTGATGACATCTGATAAAGATTATCTGCAACTAATAGACGAAAACATCAAAATCTACAAACCACGCAAAAGTGCTACTGACGTTGAAATAATTGACATACCGGCATTTCAGGAAAAATTCGGTTTAGAAAACCCTAAACAATTCATTGATGTTCTTGCACTTGCAGGCGACACAGCTGATAATATTCCGGGCATATCGGGTGTTGGAGAAAAAACAGCATTAAAACTTCTTCAGGATTTTAAAAATATCGAAGGTATTTATCAAAACATTGACAAATTAAAAGGGAAACTTAAAGAAAAAATTGAAGAAAATACTGAAGCACTAGAATTGTCTAAAAAACTTGTAATCATTAAAACAGATATTGAAATAAATATTTCAGAAGAAGAATTAAAACTGAAAGAACTCGATGAAAAAAAATTAAGAAAAATTTTTGCTGAACTTGAATTTAGAAATACCGTTGATAGAATACTACAAAAACCAAAACCTGTACAACAAGATTTATTCGGAAACCTTTTAGCATCAACCGATACAATCAAAGACAATAAATTTTTGACGATAAAAGATATAAAACCCGATTATTCACTTGTAGAAACTGAATATGAATTAGAACTATTACTAAAATTACTCGAAAATTCAGAAGAATTTGCATTTGACACAGAGACAACTTCAATTGATCCGCACGATGCAGATTTAGTTGGTATGTCATTTTGCGCTGAAAAAAACAAAGCGTTTTATGTTCCTATTTCAAAAAACAGAGACGAAGCAATAAAAATCATTGAACGCTTTAAAAACATTTTGGAAAATGAAAAAATACACAAAATTGGGCAAAACATTAAATATGATTTAATTATGATGCTCAATTACGGTATTGAAGTGAAAGGTAAACTATTTGATACAATGGTTGCTCATCATCTTTTAGAACCTGATTTAAAAAACAATTTGGATTATCTTGCAGAAACATATTTGGATTACAAAACTATTCACATAGAAGAATTAATTGGAGAAAAAGGCAAAAATCAGAGAAATATGAGCTCTTTGAGTCCCGAAAGAATAAAAGATTATGCAGCAGAAGACGCAGACATTACTTTTCAGTTAAAACAAATTTTTGCTGATAAAATAAAAAAAGAAGATCTTTTAAAGCTTTTCAATGAAGTTGAAATGCCTCTGATTTATGTACTTGCCCAAATGGAACATAACGGAGTGAAAATTAACAGCAAATTTTTGAATAATTATCGCAATGAAATAGTAGAAAAAACTCTCGAAACAGAGAAAAAAATCTATGAATTTTCAGGTAATCAATTTAACATTTCTTCGCCGAAACAATTAGGAGATATTTTATTTCAAAAATTAAAAATATCGGACAAACCAAAATTAACAAAAACAAAACAATATGCTACCGATGAAAATGAACTTTTAAAATACAAGGATAAACACCCCATTGTTGAGACAATTTTGGAATATCGATCATTAAAAAAATTAATTACAACTTACATTGATGCATTACCACAATTAATCAACAAACGCACAGGCAGAATACATACATCTTATAATCAAACAATTACAATAACAGGACGACTTAGTTCAAATAATCCAAATTTACAAAATATTCCAATAAAAACCACAGAAGGAAGAGAAATCAGAAAAGCATTTGTGCCTGAGGAAGGATTAATTCTGATTGACGCAGACTATTCTCAGGTTGAATTGAGAATAATGGCACATTTGAGCCAAGACCCGACTATGCTCGAAGCTTTTCAGAAAAACATTGACATACACTCACAAACAGCTTCAAAAATTTTCAAAGTTGAATTAAATCAAGTAACATCTGAAATGCGACATCAGGCTAAAACAGCTAATTTTGCAATGATATATGGTTCTTCATCATTTGGACTGTCACAAAACTTAAATATACCGGTAACCGAGGCTAAAACTTTAATAGACAATTATTTTGCGACGTATCCCAAAGTAAAAGAATATATGGACAAAATGATAAAACAAGCCAGAGATACTCAAATTGTAACAACTCTTATGGGCAGAAAACGGCAGTTGAAAGATATAAACTCGCAAAATTCTTTAGTTCGCTCAAATGCCGAACATAATGCAATAAATACACCTATTCAAGGCTCTGCAGCCGATATTATAAAACTTGCTATGATAAAAATTTCAAACAAAATAAAAGAACTTGGGCTGAAAACCAGAATGATTATGCAAGTTCACGATGAACTTACATTTGAATCGCCTATTGAAGAGAAAGAACAAGTATTGGAGTTGATTAAATACGAGATGGAAAATGCTTACATATTGTCAGTTCCTCTTTTAGTTGATATAAAATTCGGAAATAATTGGGCAGAAGCACATTAGTTTAAAACAACAAAGAAGGATTATAAATTTTCTTTATTCTGTACTTTTTTTTCGGCAAAATAACTGTATTTTTTAATCCATCTTGCCCATAACAAAAAAATCACGACATAAACTACAATTTTAAAAACATAATGATGATTAAAATCAAGATATTCACGGCAGCAATAATCAGTTATAGTAAGCCCAAGTATACGTAAAATATTAAGAAAAAGAAATATAATTATACCGACAAAAATATACCATAATTTGTTAGAAAATTTTCCGGGGAAAGCTAAAATAAAGCCAACGAACAAGCCAAGAGTATTTCTTCCCAGACATCCTCTATCAACGTGAACTCCGTAACTTCCGATTATTTTTATTGTTTTACCGTAAACTTCTATGCTGTATCCTGCAATACTTAAAATAACTTTTGATAAAAAAATTTGAATATTAGTCAAAATAAAAATTCCTTCTTCGTAAATATAATCAATAAACCATATATTTCGGAAAAGGTTATAAAAAAGAAGCCAAAAAGTTACAATTAAAGCAATATTTATTAAAAATTTTTTAAAAAATTTTGTATTAAGTTTTTTAAAATCCATAAAAATTATTCTATTTTATCTTCTTCAACATTTAAAATTTTGAAACTTTCATCAAAGATAAAAGCAACAACACTACAATTGTTGATATTCCATAAATTATTTACAGAATAATTATAAGTTTTTGTTTCGGTATTCAAACTATTTAAAACGACATCATCACCCCAAACATTGCTGATTGCATCTCTAAAAACATTCATTTGTACATAATTTTCTATATAACCGGGAGCAACATCTGTGGCTTGTCTTGTAATAATACTGTCCTCCAAAATAAAAACACATAATTTCAATTCTGATTTTAACTCGGACAAAGATAAAATATTTATAGAAATTTCTAAATTATTATCAGAAGAATTATAAAAATTATCTAAATCTAATTTTATTAAAGGTTCTTCATCTATAACGTTAGTAACAGCATCTGCCCATGCTGTCTGTTGTAATAATGAATTTTTGCAATAATTATCGACCAAACCAATAGGTATGGAATTGATTCCGAAAGTAGAAATTATCTCATTACCATCATCAGTCCTTAAATCAACTGTATATTCACCTATTGGATAAGCTAAACCGGTACCGTGAATAGCTACCGGTATTATTTTACAAGAATAAACATCTTGCAACTCATGAATTGTTTCATGAGCAGAAGGACAGTTAGTACATCTTATTCCGGTAAAATCAATTACTAAAACCTTTTTTACAGCAGTTTGTGTATCTATCTGATTACTGTTTAGAGTATCTGCTATATAATAATTATCGACTGGTATTATAATATCACAGGAATATATAAAAAACAATATCAATGGTAAAAAAATTATTTTTTTCATAACAAATATTTTAAACTGATTTTTAGAAAATTAAAATGAGCTTGTTAAAGTAAACATAAAACCGTTTGTCGCCGGCATTGACCTACAAACACCACCGATACATACAACTCCTTCTCTTTGTCTTCCATAGCTTAACTGCAGACGAGTAGAATTGATTTTGTATCCAAAAGCAAAATTGTAGTAATGAGTTTCGTATTCAGGTCTTGGGTTTTTGTAATTATATTGGTCAGATAAAGAAAAAAACCAATTAGGAGAAACATTATATTCACAAGCCGCCATTGCCCAATTACCCATATCCTGTTCAGAAAAAAGACCTTCAAGTTCAATTCTAATTGAATGTTTGTTTGAAATTTTATATGTAAAATCAGCAATTGCGATATTTGCGTAAACAGTTTTCATTTCGGGCTCACCGCGAAGTTTAGCATAGTCAAAAATCAAATTCTGATAAACAACAACAAATTTGAATTTCTTAGAAATTTTTCTGTCAATTTCCAAAGATATGTCCTGATAAAATACGTCATCATTAAATTTAAACACATCAGAAATATAGCCGTTTGTTCCTTTTTGCCCGATAGAAATATCTGAACTAATTTGCTGCTTATAAATATTGTGCATTCGAGAATAATTCAGTCTCAGATTTGTACCATATTTTCCGCCAATAAAAGAGCCTTTTTTAATGTTGAAATTAATTTCTGAAGCAACTCCAACTTCACCGTTGTTTTGAGTCGCATAAGGATAAAAGGCAGGAAAAGCGTAAATATGATTTCTTGTAATATCAGGCAAATAATTTATATTCAAGTCGCTTAAAGTTGCAGTTCTGTCTGAACGAAAACCAAAATTATCAGTTCGTTTTAAAGCGACAATCATCCCAAAACCTTTGATAGAGTATGTTAAATTTAAAATAGTTGCATTTCCGGGCTTATAAATATATCCGTTTTCTGCACTTGGGTCATTAATTTTATAGGCATATTCAGCCGAAATAGCAAAAGGTTGTCTGACAATATTAAATCGACCGGAAAAAGCAGATACATTTTCAGGTATATCAAGTAAATATGTTGTATCATTTAAAGTAACATATTGAGCCTGTTCTTTTTGATACTTACTGACAAGGCTGAAACCGAATAGAATACTTGTTTTTGAATCTGCAAATGACTTAAATAAATCATTTAATGAAACTTCACTATCAAACCCTCGAATTAATCCTTTATTCAACACATTTGAATAACCGTTCTCATTTTTCGAAAATGCATATCTCTGACGTCCAATTATTGCGTTAAAATGCAAACAGGAAATGGGATTAAATTTAACCCTTAAGCCATCAATCGCATTATCATATCCGATGTATTTATCTTCATAAGAACGAAATACAATACCATTTCCAAATTGTTCGTAGAAATTACCGACTGTAATATCAAAATTATCAGTATTATACTGAATAAATCGATACGGGAAACCAAAACCATCATTTTTAGAATCATATCCCTGCAGCGTATTGAAGTAGCCTTCATATCTGACTCCTGCATTTATATTTTTGTAATTATATAAAAAATTGGCATAAGAATTAAGAAGCAGTTTTTCAGGAGCGTTGTCTGCTCCAATTAAAGTGTCTTTATTGTAAGTCTGAAGTGTTGTTTGGAAATTTCCTCTTATAGTTGCTCCTTCTTGTGAAAAAATATTTGTTGAAAGACAAAAACAAAATGCAATAAAAAATAAAAATTTTCGCATAAAAATAGTTTAATTGTTTTTAAATACTTAAACAATTACACAAAATCATGTTGTGCAAGTTAATGTTTTATAGTTAATAGTTTTACTTATTTTCGGTCAATTCAAGCAGTATTTCATAATATTTTTCCTCATCGCCTTCAGCATAAGCAGTATGTTCGTGAACAATATTACCTTGACCATCAATTATAAAAGTGTGAGGGACATCTACAACACCCATCGCACGTTTGAAATCTGAATTTGCATCAAGTAAAACATCAAATTCCCATGCTTTGCCATTAACAAAAGGAGCCACATTGTTTGTACTACGAGAATCGTCAACAGAAACGATAAAAATTCGGACTCCTGTTTCTTCTTTCCAGTCAATATAATTTTCATCAAGAACCATAAGTTCTTTAATGCAGGGTTTACACCAAGTAGCCCAAAAATCCACAATAATAGGTGCCCCGTCATTTATAATCTGAGAAGTGTTAAAAACATTTCCTTCAATGTCTTTTATTTCAACACTTGGAATTTTTTTATAAGTTTTTGTTGTATCATTTTGTGAAAAACCAAAACTTACAGAAAAAATTAAAACAAATGAAAGTAAAAGCAAATTTCTCATAATCTACATTTTAAAATATTAATATTCGAATTTTAAAAATTAGGACTTGGATTAAAACCGTTGAAATTTCAGGTGCGGACACCTGAAATGTATGTAATACACGCTTTTGTCGGTGTCCCCACCGACAAAATCAACAGGTTTAAAACCAATATCTAAAAATTATTATCTAAAAGAACAAAGTTATTATTTTTGTTGCACAGATAATTTTAAAATTTTAACAAAAAATTTATATGAAAACGATTATTCAGAGAGTTAATTTTGCAAAAGTAACAATAGAAAATGAAATTGTGGGAGAAATCTGTGAAGGTTTGTTAATTTTGGTTGGATTTGAAAATTCAGATACAGAAGAAGATATTGAGTGGATGGTAAAAAAAATTGTTGGTTTGAGAATTTTTAATGATAAAGAAGGCAAAATGAATCTTTCGATATTGGATATTGATGGAGAAGTTCTTATCGTAAGCCAATTCACATTACACGCAAACACAAAAAAAGGGAATAGACCTTCTTTCATAAAAGCCGCAAAACCCGAAATATCTATTCCACTTTACAATCAGTTTGTCAAAAAATTCAAAGACACAAATATAAGAAAGATTGCCACTGGTATATTCGGAGCTTATATGAAAATAAATTTTGAAAATGACGGACCAGTAACTATTATAATTGACAGTAAAAACAATGAATAGCTATTTTAACAAATCCTTAATTGTAATATAAATAGCAACAAAAATAGAAATGCCGGCAAGTATAAGTGCAAAAACAGGAAAATTCAACTTGAATAATTTATCAAGTTGAATTCCTCCGAAAACACCAGTCCCAATTATAACGAGCATTTGAACAGGAATATTCAAATATCTTCTGATACTTCTTTTATCGTCAGAATCTTTATTAGACAATTTCTGTGTTTTCTTTGTTAATATCCTCGCCCATTTTGCAAATTCCGTTAAATACAGCACCCGGTTCAATTGCAATTTTATTTGTAGAAATATCACCCTGAATTTTAGAAGTAGAATTAAGAGTTATGATATCTTCTACGAATATTTTACCGATAATTTTGCCTGAAATATAAGCACTTTTGCAATAAACTTCACCTTTAATTTCTCCGGTTTCGCCTAAAACGAGTTTACTTTTTGAAACTAATTTACCTTCGAGTTTCCCATCTAATTTTATGTCATTTTCGGTTGTTAATTCACCTTTAAACTCAGTTGTCTGCTTAAAAAAATTAACATCATTGGGATTAGAAACAGGTTCTTTTTTAATCATTATTTATTATTTTAAAAGTTTCCAAAAATTTTGTTGTATATTGACCTTTAATAAATTCTTCATTTTTCATTAATAATTTATGAAAAGGAATTGTCGTATGTACTCCTTCAATTACAAATTCATCTAAAGCTCTTTGCATTTTAGCAATTGCTTCTTGTCTTGTTGGAGCAACAGTTATAAGTTTTGCAATCATCGAATCATAAAAAGGTAAAATGTTATATCCGGCGTAAACATTAGTATCCACTCTAATTCCGTGACCACCGGGCTGGTGCCAGATTTTTATTTCACCGGGAGATGGTCTGAAATTATTAAAAACATCTTCCGCATTAATTCGGCATTCTATAGCGTGTGCTTGTGGATAATAGTTTTTCCCTGAAATACTAATCCCAGCAGCAATTTTTATTTGTTCTTTAATTAAATCGAAGTTTATAATCTCTTCTGTAACCGGATGCTCTACTTGAATTCTGGTGTTCATTTCCATAAAATAATAATTTCTGTTTTTATCAACAAGAAATTCGATGGTTCCTACACCTTCGTAATTAATTGCTTTTACAGCTTTAACTGCGGCTATGCCCATTTTTTCTCTTAATTCATCTGTAATAAAAGGAGACGGAGATTCTTCAACAAGTTTCTGATTTCGTCTTTGAATAGAACAGTCTCTTTCAGACAAATGACATGCCCTTCCATATTGGTCACCGGCAATCTGTATTTCGATATGATGAGGTTCTTCGATAAATTTTTCGATATATAAATCACCATTTCCAAAAGAAGCTAAGGCTTCTGCATTAGCATTTGTCCAGTTTTTTTCGAATTCTTCAGGTTTCCAGACCAAACGCATACCTTTGCCACCGCCACCGGCAGTAGCTTTAATCATTATAGGATACCCAATTCTATCAGCTTCTTTTTTTGCAAATTCAATATCTTTAATTATATCATCAGAGCCGGGAGCAATTGGAACACCGGCTTCAAGCATAGTTTTTCTTGCAGTGGCTTTGTCTCCCATTTTATCTATTTGTTCAGGAGTTGGTCCAATAAATTTAATACCTGCCTCAGTACAAATTTTTGCAAATTTTGAATTTTCAGAAAGAAAGCCATACCCCGGATGAATAGCGTCAGCATTTGTTAATTCAGCTGCTGATATAATATGAGGAATATTCAAATATGATTTATTGGTTTGTGCCGGTCCAATACAGACAGCCTCATCAGCAAATCTGACATGTAAAGAATTTTTATCTACCGTAGAGTAAACAGCTACTGTTTTTATTCCCATTTCTTTACACGTTCTAATAATCCGTAGAGCTATCTCACCTCTATTCGCAATTAATATCTTATTGAACATATATTACGGTTTAACAAGAAATAAAACTTGGTCAAATTCGACAGGAGAAGCATCATTAACTAAAACATCAACAATTACACCTTCAATTTCAGATTCGATTTCATTAAATAATTTCATTGCTTCGATAATACAAACAACATCACCTTTTTTAATTGTTTGTCCTTTCTCCACAAAAGCAGGTTTATCAGGAGAAGGTTTTCGGTAGAAAGTACCTACCATCGGAGATTTTATTTTGATTAAATTTTCATTTTGAGACGATTGTTCTTTTATCGGTTCCAAGTATTCTTGCTTTGGAATATTCTGATTTATATGAGGTGAAGATATTTGAGGATTCATTAAAATTTGACCGTTATTTATATTATATTCAGGTTTTAACTGAACATTTATTTCAAAATTATCAGTTTTAATTTGTACTTTCTGGATTTCTGTTTTTGCAATATTTTCTATAAAATCCTGTATTTCTTTAAGACTATTCATTTTCATTTAATTTGAATTTTAAACACAAAATTAGAAAAAAAAACCGAAATTTAAAAAAATTTCGGTTTTTTTAATATTTAAAAATTATTTATGAGTTCGGTCTAAAAAGTATAAATATTTTAGTTTAGCAAACATAAATAGCTGATTATCAATATTATAATAATTTTCTAAGGAATAACATAATTTTCTGATAATCAATGCATTAACTTTATAAACTTTCAACTTTATGAACTTTATAGACTAAACTCATTTATTTACCATCATAAGCCCATTTAACATAAACACTTCCCCAAGAAAAACCGGCACCAAATGCAGACAATATAAGATTGTTGCCTTTTCGCAGATAACTTTCATAATCAGAAAGGCACAAAGGAATTGTAGCGGCAGTAGTGTTACCGTATTTTTCAATATTTATCATAACTTTTTCTCTTTCAATGTCCATTCTTTTTGCAGTAGCTTCAATAATCCTAATATTAGCCTGATGTGGTACCAGCCAAGTAATATCTTTGCTGGTCATTCCGTTCTTTTTCATAATTTCAACGCTAATATCAGCCATTCTGGTAACGGCAAATTTGAATACGGCTTGTCCTTCCTGATAAATAAAATGTTCTTTATTGTCAATTGATTGATGAGTAGGAGGTTTTAAAGATCCTCCGGCTTTTTGATGTAAATGTTTAAAACCGTATCCATCGTTACGAAGAATAGAATCCAAAACACCATAATTTTCGGTAGTAGGTTCAAGTAATACAGCCGCAGCAGCATCACCAAAAATAGGAGAAATAGATCTGTCGGTATAATCTACCAGAGAAGACATTTTTTCAGCACCAACTACAATAGCCTTTTTAACACTTCCGGTTTGAATATATTTTGATGCAGTTGTTAGAGCGAATAAAAAACCTGAACAAGCGGCATTGGAATCAAAGCTAAAAGAATTTACAAGCCCAGCCTCGTATGCAATTAAATTGGAAGAAGCCGGAAAAATATAATCAGGGGTAACTGATGCCAAAATTAATAAATCAATCTCCTCCGGTTTTGTATTAGTTTTTTCAAGTAAATTTTTAACAGCTTGTGTACCCATAAATACTGTAGATTTATTAGGGTCTTTCATAATTCGTCTTTCTTTGATACCTATTCTGGTCATTATCCACTCATCAGAAGTATCTACCATTTTTGAAAGTTCATCATTTGTCAAAATATAATCAGGTAAATATTTACCTACACCAGTAATAACAGCATTCAACTTTTCCATAATCCATATTTAATATAAAAAAATAGAAGAAGAAAACATTAGTTTTCTTCTTTTAAGATATTATCTTTACTAATTGCCAACTGTCCTTTATAAAACCCGCAAGAGGGGCATACTGTATGAGTTTCGTGAGCTGTACCACAATTTGAACAAGTAGTAAGCTGAGGCAGAGTAGCTTTTAAATGTGTTCTACGTTTGTCTCTTCTGGTTTTCGATGTTTTTCTTTTTGGATGTGCCATTTTTCCTAAATTTATATTTAATTAAGTAATTTTTTTATTTCGTCCCATTTAGGGTCATCATTTAATTTCTGTTTTGGTTTGTATTCTTCAAGTTTTTTCAATATTTCAGGATTACAAGTTCTATTTCCGTTTTTGTCTAACGGGTGAACTTTTTTTATAGGCAAACTTAAAACAATAAAATCATAAAAATGTTTGTCTAAATCAATAAAATCCTGCGATTTTGGCAAAGTAATTTTATTGTCACCTTCAAAAAATTCCTCATCACCTTCTAATCTATCGCTAAATCTAATAAACAAATCTTCTTTTGAATCTATTTTGTACAAAAAATATTCTAAACAAATATCGCATTGAACTTCAACTTCTCCGGTAATAATAAAATTAAAACTTACAGAACTAACTTGATAATCTATGTTACATTCAATATTTATATTTCCTTTGGATAATTCAGTATATTCAAATTTTTTAAAAAAATCATCTCCGATTAGAAAATTTAATCTATTAACGCCCAAATTTAATTGTTTAAAACTAACTCTGTAACCCATAAAACGCTAAATATCAACCATTTGTAAATTATATTAACAAATCAAAATTGTTTGCAAAAATAATCATTTACATTAATAAACAAAAAATATACTTTGTTTTTTTAAATAAAAATGATTTATACTCTGTATTTTCAGAGCAAACATAAAAAAAATTTTTTTCAGTTAAAAATGTTCATTATTTTTGTTTATAAAATTTTGACGAAAAAAATTATCATTTAACAAAAATAGCATTATTTTTGATAATTAATTTTAAACTTAAATTTTAACAATATGAAAAAAATTTTGATTTTATTTATTTTGGTTCCATTATTATGGATGGTTAGTTGTAAAAATGAAGATGAAAACAACAATAACCAAAACACAACACAAAACACAGAAGAACAAGAAATTCAAACATTCTTTTTAGTCCCATCTCCTGAAGATGTTTTTGGTTTTGCAGATGATGAATCTCTTACATTTGACAAAAATTTGTTAAACCCAACCGAAAATATCAGTAAATATCATAATGATATCAAATTACAGGAATTTAACTTTGGGGTATATGCAGCAGACTTGGCATATTGTGCCGCTTTTGTAAAAAAAGATGAAACAAGCCAATATTTAAATGTTGTAAGAGAATTAAGTCAAAACATCGGTTTAGCCGATATTTTTAACGAAAGTTTAATATATCGGATTGAACATCTAACACCGGAAAAAGATTCATTAATTGCAATTTCAAGCGATACTTATTTTGATATAATAAGGTATCTTGACAGAAACGATAAAACTACAACACTTGCAATTATGGCAGCTGGAGGATGGATTGAGTGTATGTATTTAGTGGTTAATCTTACAGAATTTGCAGAAGGTGACGAAACAATTCAAAAAGTAGCAGATCAAAAAATGGTTGTTACAAATTTGTGGAGATTTCTTGAACAAAATCAAGAAAACGCATCAGTAAAAACTTTAATGGAAGATTTCAAAAAAGTTTACGACTTATACAATCAGTTAGAAATTATTTTAGATGAAGCTAATTCGCCAAAATCAGACAACAATGAAATCATAGTTGTCGGCGGAAACAGTAAAATTGTTATTAATGAATCACAATATTACGAGTTGAAAAAAGTTATTATTGAGATGCGTAATAAATTAACCCAAAATAACGTTACTTTATAAAAATGTAAAGAATTATGAAAAAGGCTAAAAATTTAATCGTTTTATTGCTGATTTTACCTATATTGTCAGCAGCTCAAATGGATTGTTCATCAACTTTAGCAAACCTTGAAGTAGAGCCTCCTTTTAATATGAATTCACTTTCAAAAAGTGCAGTTTGTGTTTCAGGACACTCATACGAATTTGTTGTTCCTTTAACAAAAGGTTATCATTACAGATTTGTATTTTATGCAAGTTCTGTATTTAATAATGATATTCATTTTAAGATGGTGGACTTGAATACAAACAAAGAAATTATTAATCTACCGGGGAAAAGTGACACTAATGCAAGAGGAACTGCTGTATTAGCATCATATTTTGATGAAAAAACCTATAAAGAAATTCACCCTTTTTTTGATGTTTTACCATCTTCTGCAACAAGTATAAAAATTGTAATTGATGTGCAGGAAAAACCGGATTTAATTAAAGGTTGTGTAACGGTTGTAATTTTAGACAAAGAATTTGAAGTTGGTGATTTCAATTAAAAACATAAAAAACTGTATTAAGGCGAAAGTTTTAATACAGTTTTTTTTATCTTTTCCAAAACTGGGATATTTTAAAAAAATTTTTCTTAAAAAGAGTAAACACTCCTCCAACATTATTCCTTTTAATAATTCTATAATCTTCCGTTGATTTTATCAAAATATTCATAATTTTATTGTTACTGACACCACCTACACGCATTTTAATCAGCACTTCAGGGATATATAACAACTTGACACTATTAGTCAAAAATCTTAAAATTAAATCATAATCGGCAGAAATTTTATATTCAGTATTAAAATATTTATATTTATCGAATATTTCTTTTTTTACATAGAAAGTAGGATGTGGAGGCATCCAACCACTTCGTAATTTTTTATTATTATAAAAACCTGACTTCCATCTTCTTATAATTTGCTGAGGGTTAGAAAATGAAACATAATCCAAATCACTGTATGTTGCATCACAACTTGAATTTTCAAAAGTTTCAGCAATTTTTTCAACAACATTTTCATCAGAAAAAAAATCATCTGAATGCAAAAATCCTATAACATCACCTGTAGATTCTCTGATTCCTTTATTTAATGCGAAATAAATACCATCATCTTGTTCGGAAACAATTTTTGAGATGTGATCAAATTTTTTTACAATTGACAAAGTATTGTCAGTTGAACCACCATCTATAATAATATGCTCTAAGTTTTTATAAGTTTGTGATTTAACCGATAAAAGAGTATCTTCAATAGTTTCCTGATTATTAAAACAAGCAGTAATAATAGAAATCTTCATCTAAAAACTATATCAATTTATTTGTAGCAGTATCCGGAAAAACAACGGCAGGTTGAAAAACTTTTGCTTCATCGGGCGTCATTATAGCATAAGAAATAATTATAACGATGTCTCCAACCTGAGCTTTTCTGGCAGCAGGTCCGTTTAGACAAATTTCTCCGCTTCCTCTTTCACCTTTTATAACATAAGTAATTAGTCTTTCTCCATTGTTTAAATTAACAACGTGCACTTTTTCTCCTTCTATTAAATTGGCGGCTTGCATTAAATCTTCGTCAATTGTAATACTACCAATATACTGTAAATTTGCATCGGTTACAGTAACCTTGTGTATTTTCGATTTTAAAATTTCAATAAACATCTTCTTATTTTTATGCAAAATTACAATGAAAAAAATTAAAGGGACAAATTATTTAATTCTAATTATTCAATAATTCGTTAATTTTTCAATTAGCAAATTAGCAAATTATTGATTTTCAATCAACTACTAATTTGTTACACATACAAAATCAATTTGCTGAATATTAACGAATTACTTTAAAATATACCGAACTATTGATTATTGAAATAGTATATAATTTCAAAACACAAATTATTGTATTATAATAATTTGTATTACATAATCTAAATATAAAATTTCTAATAATTGACAAAGATTATTTTTCAATTATAAAAAACATTATCAATCAAACGAACAGAGCCACAAAAAACAGCTATGCAGCCGATTGCTTTCTCTGATGTATTTGTATTGTCTATTGGCATTAAATTTTCAGAATTTACTATTTCAAAATATTCAACTTTTAAAAATTCGGATGAATTAATTTTATTAATAACATTTTCTCTTAGTTGCTCAATGTTAGATGAACGGTAATCTTTTACGGATTCAAATAGAGTATTGAAAATTAAACCTGCATTTTGTCTGTTTTCTTTGCTTAATAATTCATTTCTTGAACTCATAGCCAAACCGTTTTCTTCCCTTTTAATAGGACAACCTATAATTTCAATGTTAAGATTTTTCAGATACTTTTCAACAAGTTTTTTTACAATTAAATATTGCTGGTAATCTTTTAACCCGAAAAAAGATTTGTCAGGTCTGACAATTTCAAACAATTTACTGACAATTTGAGCAACACCATTAAAATGACCTTTTCTGTATTTACCTTCCATAACTTTATCGAGATTGTCAAAATCAAAGACACGATTGTCAGGTTCAGGATACATTTCTATGACATCAGGCAGAAAAAGAAAATCTGTGTTTATGCTTTCAAGTTTAGTTATGTCTGTATCAACTGTTCTTGGATATTTTATCAAATCATCGGGATTATTAAATTGTGTCGGGTTAACAAAAATGCTTACAAAGGTTACATCTGTCTGTTTTTTTGATTCCTGAACTAATGACAGATGACCTGAATGTAAAGCTCCCATTGTTGGTACAAATCCGATTTTTTTGCCTGAATTTTTCAGATTTTCAACTTTTTTTATAACTTCGTTTTTTGTTTTAAAAATTTCCATAATTCTTTTTTTATTCAGACAAAACTATAATGAATATTGTTACTCCACCGAAAATTTTGAAAAAATTATTCAAAAAAGTTATTTGGAATATTGAAAACGAAGAAAATAAAATATTTTTAACTTTCGACGACTGTAGTGATTACGATGTTTCTATATGGATTTTAGAAGTTTTGAAAACCTATAATATCAAAGCTACGTTTTTTTGTGTTGGAAAGTATGTCGAAAAAAATAATTTAATCAAACAGATTTTAATTAACGGACATACTATTGGAAATCATACTTATAGTCATTTAGACGGTTTTAAATACTCTTTGAAAAGCTATTTAAAGGATATTCAAAAATGTAATGAAATAGTTAAAAGTAAATATTTTAGACCACCTTACGGTAAAATAACTTTAAATAAAATAAATAAAATTTCTGAAAACTATAAAATTGTGATGTGGGATTTAATTAGTTTTGATTTTGATACAGATACTTCACCCGACAAATGTTTCGAGAATGTAAAAAACAATGCTAAATCAGGCTCGATAGTGGTATTTCACGCATCAAAAAAAGCAGAAAAAAACCTGAAATTTGCTTTGATAAAAACAATTGAATTCTTTTTAATTAAAGGTTTTACATTCGATAAGTTATAAAGAATCAATAAATTTTTCTAATTCCGCATACAATTTCTGAACAGGTAAACCGACAACATTAAAGTACGAACCTTCTATTTTTTCAACTGCAATATAACCTATCCATTCCTGTATTCCATAAGCACCCGCTTTGTCAAAAGGTTTGTAGTTATCAACATAATACTCTATTTCATTCATTGATAATCTTTTAAACCAAACGTCTGTAATACAACAAAAAGAGTGTCTTTTTTTATTATTTGAAATGGTTATTCCTGTAATAACAGAATGCTTTTTTGACGAAAGTTTGTTTAACATATCAATAGCTTCTTCTCTGTCTTTTGGCTTTCCAAGAACTTTATTATCCACCCATACTATTGTATCGGCAGTTATCAGAATTCTATCGGGTGTTTCCAAAACATCTTTATAAACATCAGCTTTTTTATCAGACAAGTACAATGCGATTTCTTCTCTGTTAAGTGCCGTTGAAAAAGTTTCATCAACATAGGCTTTAGCAGTAATTAAAAAATCAATGTCCAATTTTTTTAATAATTCTAACCTTCTGGTTGATTGGGAAGCAAGATATAGATTGTAATTTTTTAATTTTTCTAATAACATAATATTAAAATTTTCCAAAAAATAAGTCAATGTTGAAATACATTAATTTTTTATTATCTGATTCAATATATGTTAAAACATCGTAGTTGTTTTTCTTAGATGATTCTAATGCTTGACCTGCAAATTGCAATTCCATATACCTTAAAATAAGATATTCATCAGTAACAGAACTGACAATAAAAGCAGTTTCTTTTGAATCTCCATATCCTGTAGCAATTACAGATTGTAAAAAGCCGTAATAAACTGTCAGGTATTTAAGACTTAGTGTATAATCCTTTAACATAAAATACGAATTTGCAAGATAATAATATGTGCTGATAGATGAAGGGTGAGATTGCAAAAAATCTAATGCAACACTTATGCACAATTCATAGTCTTCGTCTTCAAAAGCTTTGCTAACTGCCGGGCTTGTGTTAGTATAACCGGAATAACCATCTTGCAATGCAGCTCCAAAATAAAGCATAAAAAACTCATCTAAAGACAATGAAGTCGGGTCAAAAATAAATTTAGCCTGAAGTTTGTTATAATAATATTTATGATTTTTATCGTTAGCCCATTTACTCATTTTGGACATATTATTCTGATTTAGTTCAACGAATTTTTCATTTACGTCAAAAACATTCGAATCTGTATTTAATAAAATTCGGCTGTTGCAGGCATAATAAAAATATTCAACATCTTCAGGATTAAGTTCAATAGCGGCATAAAACGCAATCAAAGCATTGTTATAATCGCGGTTGTAAAAATGGATATATCCTTCAATATAATAAAACAAATCATTATTTGCATCAAATTTACGGGCTTTTTTAATATATGCGAATGTGCTATCATTATTATTAGTATAAAAAAACGCAAGTATTGTATAATAGTAAAAGTCAGCATCATAACCCTGTTTTGTTAAAGGGAGTGTAATTCTAAGGACGTCATTATATTGTTCCAATGCTGCATATATCTGAATTTTTGCCAACTGATATGATTTTTCATCAGGATTTAGCTCTATTGCTTTATCAATTTCAAACAAGGCATCTGTGTATCTTTCAGCATAATAATAAATTTCAGCTTTTAATTTATAATAATCAGCCTCCTGTTTATATTTAAGTGCAAGATTGACAAATTTAATTGCAGAATCAGTCATATATACCGATGAGTAAACGTATGATTTGTAATAATATGCGGTCGGATTATTTGGCTCAATTCTTAAAGCTTCGTCAAAAAGCTGCAGTGCAGTATCCAACGATTGATAATACATATAAGTTATACCTTCGTAAATGGGATACATTGCTGTATCCGGCTTGAACTTTCTTGCCAATTTAATAAGACTTAAAGAAGTATCTATTTGTTCATCTATGAAATAAATATTTGAAAGTGTTGCATAAGCTTTTGAATAAGTTGAATCGAGACTTATCGTTTTGTAAAGATAAAACTTTGCAGAATCTGACATATTCAAATCAACATAACACTCTGATATTTTGTAGTAAATATCTTCCTTTTTCTCGCTTTGATTTAATATTGATTTGTAAACAGTAATTGCCTGATTATATTTTTGTAAATTAATCAAACTATCTGCTTCTGCCAAGTAACTTGAAATGTTTTGCGAGTTCAAATTACTGAAAATCAGAAAAGACAATAATGTAAAGAAAAATTTTTTCATAATAATGTTTTTTTAATATCGACAAACTATATTTCTGATAATATTTTTTCTATGCACAAAGGATAATAATGATATTCTAACTTATGAATCTTTTGTGCCAGATGAATATATGAATCTTCGGGGCTTATAGAACATTTTGTCTGAAAAATTATTTTACCGGAATCATATTCATTATTAACAAAATGAATTGTAATTCCGCTTTCGTTTTCTTTGTTTTTTATTACAGTTTTATGAACGTTATCACCGTACATTCCTTTTCCTCCATATTTAGGCAATAAAGCAGGATGAATATTTACAATTTTATTCCGATATTTAGTAATAATTTTCTCCGGCAAAAGCCATAAAAAACCAGCCAAAACAACAAAATATATATTATTTTCCTGTAATACGCTCAAAACATTGTCTGTATTATATAAATCGTCTCTGTCAAAAATTATGCTCTTTACACCTAATTTTTTCGCCCTCTGTATAACATAAGCATCATTTTTATTTGTCAAAACCAATTCAACAGCATCTGAAGGATGGTTGGCAAAATACCTAATAATATTTTCGGCATTTGTTCCTGAACCGGAAGCAAAAATGGCGATTTTTTTCATTTATCGGTTTTTGAAATTTTTTGCTAATTTGCAAAAAAAATCAGTAAAAAAAAAAACTATTCAATAATTTTGAGAGTTTTGATAATTGATTCCGTTTGCCATAAATAAAGCTTTTTATTTTGTTTTCCAGCATAAACGTAAGCTTCGATTGTAATAATTCTGTTTCTTTTTTCATCTAAAGTTGTTATACTTACAAAAGGTCCTCCCAAAAAATAATTTTCAGTGTACCATAAACCTCTGACTAAAAATCCATAATTTCCATCAATTGTAATTTCTTCAGTAATCATAGGCACTCTGACCTCGGTTTGCATATAAGTATTCTTTTCCGGACCGGGGACATTTTGTTTTGTAAACTGATTTCTTTTTTCAACAATATAATCTAAAGTAAAAGTATTTTCATCAGTATAAGGATAAGTATAAATAAAAATACCTTGGCTGGATATATCAGTTTCTCTCGAAATCCAACAAAAATCTTCTTTTTTAATGTCAATTTGATAATCGGAAGCTAAGTCAATTGTTAAAAAATATTTTTCAGCTATTTCTTTTTTTGCTATATCGTTTTGATAGTTTTTATACGCAGCATTATACCTTTTTAACTCCTCTTGAAAAAAAGTTTTTTTGATTTCAGGTGCATATTTTTGCCATAATTTAAGAAAAGATGAATCACTGGGAGCATAAAAATTATAAATTAATTGTGAATTAGCCCACTGATTTGTAGTTTTAGATATTTTAGGCTCAAGATTTTCTTTTCCGATATTTATAAAAATTATGTTTCTGTGAGTTTTAAAAAAACTATTAAAAGCATCTTTCGGAAGCTGAATTACTTCAAAAATAGGTTCGTCTTGTGGTAAAACCCCAAAAGGTTCGGCAAGTGAATAAAAAATAGTGTCACCAATAACTCCGTTCCATAAATTATCTGATATAACAACCAGAACCTCACCTGATTTACCTGATGAATTTGGCTTTACATAATTTTGATTATCGTAAAAACTACTGCAATTAATGGAAATTATTGATATTGTAAAGAATAATAAAAAATGAATAGTTTTCATTTAAAGTGCATTTTAATATTTCTTTTGTAAAAATAGAAAATAAAGAAAGAAAATGCCACAAAAAGTGGCATAAAAAAGGTTAAAAAATATGATTTATAAAATCATTACCTAAGGCATATACAATTAAAGCAAGCAAAATAACCATTCCAACCAATTGAGCTTTCTCCAAAAATTTGTCACTCGGTTTTTTGCCAACAATCATTTCGTATAAAGTAAACATAACGTGACCGCCGTCAAGAGCAGGGATAGGTAAAAGATTAAGAACCGCAAGCATTACAGACAGCAATGCTGTTAATGACCAAAAAATTTCCCAGTTCCATTTTTTTGGGAATAATTTCGTAATTGATATAAAGCTACCAACTGATTTATATGCTTTTGTTTTGGGAGTAAAAACAAGTTTTAATTGTTTTAAGTACAAGCCCACTTCTTCAACTGTTTTGCTAAGTCCGGCAGGAATTGCGGCAAAAAAAGAATAATTTGTTGTATCTAATTTAATAGTTTGAACAATTACGCCCAACTTCCCTGTTTCAGGCAGGATTAAACTTAAATATACCGTATCAGATTGTTCTCTTATAATAGTCAAATCGATTTTTTTTGATTTATTCTCATCTAATTTTGGTTTAATTTCCTGAAAATAACTAACAGGTTCGTTATTTATTGCAATAATTTTATCATAAGGCAACATACCGGCATTTTTAGCAACCGAAGTATCAGGGATTTCTTCAATAATAAAAGGTATTCGAGGTTCAAAAATAAAACCGTTTTTGATAATTCCTGAAATAATTTCATTTGTGATAATAACTGAAGTGTCTTTTCCTTGTCGGTTTACTGTTAGTTTATGAGGATTATTGAGCAATAAATTTTTTATTACATCGTCGTAATCAGTAAGAACTTCATCATTAACAGAAACGATTAAATCGCCGTCTCTTAAACCAATTTCTCTGCCGAGAGAATCAACAAAAATTCCGTGTTTATTAACTTCATCAACAGAAATATATTTTTCGCCCCAAACGAACAAAATAGCAATATAAATAATAAAAGCAAGAATAACATTAACCATAACACCGCCTAACATAATCAAAAGGCGTTGCCAAGCAGGTTTAGAACGGAATTCCCATGGTTGAGGAGGTTGTTTCATTTGTTCTTTATCCATTGATTCATCTATCATACCGGCAATTTTAACATAGCCACCCAAAGGCAACCAGCCTATACCGTATTGGGTTTCACCTTTTTTAAACTTGAATAACGAAAACCAAGGATTAAAAAATAAATAAAATTTTTCTACACGGGTTTTAAAAATTTTTGCAAAAAGAAAGTGTCCAAATTCGTGAAAAATCACCAATATAGCCAAACTTAATAATAATTGTGCGACTCTTAACATTAAAATAAAAATTTAAAATTTGCGTGCAAAGATAAAAAATAACAATCTTTATAAACAATAAAAAAACTTTAAATTTATAAAGAATGTTAAAAAGGAAAAATAAAAATCAATAATTACTTACGTGAAATTGCTTCGCAAGTTCGTTAATTATTCAATTTTCTAATTAGCAAATTACTGATTTTCAGACAATTAACCATTTATTACTTATACAAGCATAATTCTCTAAAAATTAGCAAATTAAAGTAAAATATGCCGAAATTTTAAAAAAATTAATATTCAATTTTGTCATCTTTTTTTTTCCATATTTTAAAAGCTTCTAAGGCTTCGTTACGCATCATTTGAATAGTTTTAATTTTGCGTTTTTCATAAGGTAAATCAATTTCTTCGTATATAAATGAATCATCAAAACCAATATCTTTAGCGTCTTTTTTAGTGTTGGCAAAGTACAATTTGTCTAGCCTTGCCCAGTATATAGCACCAAGACACATAGGGCATGGCTCACAGGAAGAATAAATTTCACAGCCGCTTAAATCGAATGTCCCTAACTTTTTTGTTGCTTGTCTGATAGTATTAACTTCGGCATGAGCGGTAGGGTCATTATCTTTTGTAACGCTATTAGAACTTGCAGCAATAATTTCACCGTCCTTTACAATAACAGCACCAAAAGGACCACCACCATTTTTAACACTTTCTACAGACAATTCAATAGCTTTACGCATAAATTTTGATTTTTCGTCCATCAATTCATTATTTTTGTTTAACATTCAAAATTAAACAATTTTTGAAAGACTTTTGTAATTTTACAAAAATTTTCAATGATTTTTTAAAAAACAACTATTAAATATGACCTATAAAAACAAAAAAATGAAAAATTTTAGAAAAAAAATTCTGATTATAAGTTTATTATCTTTATTTATTTTAAGTGTAGGTTTTAAAATATATGATGATGGTGATGATTTTGAACTGATTAAGAATCTCGAAATTTATCACAATGTTCTAAAACAGTTAAGATTGAACTACGTCGAAGAAATTGAACCAAGAAGTCTGATAACTTTGAGTATTGACAAAATGCTTGAAGATTTAGACCCATATACTGTTTATTATCCCGAATCAGAAATAGAGTCAATCAGATTATTATCTGAAGCGAAGTACATCGGCATAGGTATAACAACAGAAATAATAGACTCCAATTTTTATGTTTACGATATCGAAAAAAACAGCAGTGCTTATACAGAAGGAATTGAAATCGGAGATAAAATAATAGAGATAAACAATATCCAGACCAAAGGATTAACACAAAATGATTTTCATAACCTTATAAGCGGTCAAATGAACACGGAGGTTGAACTTACAATCGAAAAAAATGGAGAACAGAAAAAAATTAAAGTTTTTAGAAAAAATGTTGAACTACCGGTTGTATCATTAGTACAGACTGTTGATAAATATGGATATATAAAATTAGACAATTTTTCGGAGACATCGGGAAATGATTTCAAAACAGCATTTTTGAGTTTAAAAGATAAAAAAATAGAAGGGCTTATTATTGATTTAAGAGACAATCCCGGTGGATTATTAGACCAAGCAGTTATGATTGTAAATTTGTTTATTGAAAAAGATTTGGTAGTTGTAACATCAAAAGGAAAATCAATGAACTCAAATGCAACATTTATGACCAAAGAAAAGCCAGTTGATACAAAAATTCCCATTGTTGTTCTGGTAAACGGAAATTCGGCATCGGCATCGGAAATCGTTGCAGGAGCTTTACAGGATTACGACAGAGCAATTATTATTGGTGAACAAACTTATGGAAAAGGTTTAGTGCAAAGAATTTTCGATGTAGGTTACAATTCAAAAATTAAAGTTACAATCTCCAAATATTACATTCCGAGCGGAAGATGTATTCAAGCGATTGAATATTCAAAAAGCAATAAACAAAAATTAAACACAGAAACACCATTTTATACAAAAAACGGAAGACTTGTTTATGAAGGCAACGGAGTTTTGCCAGATGTAATAATTAAAACAGATACTTTGCCGTTGATTGTCAAAAACTTATTAGATAATCAAATAATTTTTAAATTTGTAAATTCATATTATTTAAAGACAGATACAAGCACAATAACATCTCCCGAAAGTTATAATTTCAAAGAATTTCTAACTTTTAAAGAATATATTAACAATGTTGCATTTTTTGACAATTGTTTTCAGATTAAATACATAGATGAAATCAACAAATCTTTTGAAAACAATTCAAATCTTGAAAACAATATAGCAAATTGCAAAAATCTAATGATTGAAGAGCTTAACAGAGAAGTAGATAATTGTGAAAAAATTATTTCAATACTAATTTCAAAAGAAATAGTAAGAAGAAAATATTTGCAAATAGGATTAATAAAATTTTCTTTAATTCATGACAAAGAAATTAACGAAGCAATTAATTATCTATCAGACGAAAAAAAGTATAATTCTACCCTAAAAACAAAAAATTAATAGAAATTTTTTAAAAATATTGAAGTTCAATTTAGATTTATTAAAAAAAAATTGAAAAAATTTGTTATTAAATCTATACATTAAGTTGTATAGATTTTTTTATTAAATTACAGAATATTATAAAAATAAATAAAAATAAATTTAATAGAATAATTAAAATTTTATTTAAAATAATTCCATTAAAGTTACACTTAATTAAAAATATGTTTTTATATTTGTCAAAGCAAACTTTTATTGAAGTCAAAGCAAGTTGTCAATAAGTTAATGAAACACAAAAAAATTTCAGGAGAAATGAAATTTAAATGGTACATATTGTTAGTATTTGTTTTAGTGATAACTGCTTTTAATTACAACAAAACATATAGTTTTAATAATCCTTCAATAAAAATTTTGAAAAAAGCAACAGAAAAAGATAGCGTTCTTTGTTTACAGATAAATATCTCTTCTCTTGAATATTTAGATTCACTAATAGTTGAAAGCACATTTGAAGACAACAGAATAGACAAAAAAATATTTGTGTTTGATAAAAAAACAAGAAGAGCTAGTGTCAATTATTTTTTTTTATTAGTTGAGAAAAAAGAAAAAATTAAATTTTCTTTAACCACTTATAACGAGCAAAAAGACAACTATTACGAGAAAATTATAAACATTAATGAAATATAATTAAACTAATGTTTACAATTTTTGCACGATTTTTGTAAAATTATAATATCAATTTTGATTTTAAAAAAATTAGTGTAAACAAAAAAGGTAATGAAACAATTAATAAAAGAGCCAAAAATTGATACTCCCAAAATTAATTTTGATGCAGATTCAGGAGAATTGTACATAGAAGGAAAATCATTTCCACCAGATGTTACAGTAATTTATAAAGATGTAATAGAATGGATTGAAGAATATTCAAAAAAGCCGGCAAAAAAAACGACATTAATATTAAAACTTGATTACTTTAACACTGCTTCATCAAAAATAATAATGGATATTCTTTATAAGATGGAAGAATTAACTAATTCAGGATATAAAGTTTTAATAAAATGGTTTTTCCCTGAAGACGATGAAGATATGATGGAAACCGGAAAAGAATACGAAGAAATAATCAATGTTCCATTCGAACATATTGGTTATACTTTTATTATAGGTTAAATTTTTTCTTGTGCGTTTGATTTGTGCCCTGCGAAGCCGACATTTATTTTATAAAGTCGGCTTCTTTTTTTTTTGAAATTTTGATATTTTTGTTTAAAATTTTCAAAAATAAATATTTGTGAAAAAAACACTGAAATTTTGGTCAGACGACGATAAACCCAGAGAAAAACTTATGAATAAAGGAATTTCGGTATTATCAGATGCCGAACTTATCGCTATATTGATAGGTTCAGGAAACAAAGAAGAAACAGCCGTCGAACTTGCTCGAAGAATACTTATGGACAATGATTTGAATGATCTCGGCAAATTATCCATTAAAGAACTCACCAAATACAAAGGCATAGGAGAAGCAAAAGCAATAGCTATTGTTGCGGCAATAGAATTAGGAAAAAGAAGAAAAAGTTTTGAAGTATATGAAAAAAAAATTATTGAAAGCACAACAGATATCTTTGAATATATGTATCCGGTACTTTGTGATTTGGAACACGAAGAATTCTGGGCAATTTATATGAATAATTCAGGAAAAATAATTAAAAGACAAAAAATAGCACAGGGAGGAATAACAAGTACTACGGTTGATTTGAGATTAATTATGAAATCTTCGATTGAAAACCTTGCCGTTTCAATCATAATTTGTCATAATCATCCTTCTGGCAATGTGATGCCAAGCGAAGAGGATATTAAACTGACAAAAAAAATCAAAGAAGCTTGCAACACATTAAACATTAAACTTTTAGATCATCTGATTATAAGTGGAAACAACCGCTATAGTTTTTACGAATCCGGAATATTGGAATTATAATTATGGATATACTATATAAAAAAAACTCTGAAATTGATAAAGACAATTGGGACAAAAATATGAACAAATGCCTCAATCAAAACACTTATGCTTATAGCTGGTTCTTAGATACTGTTTGCAATAATTGGGATGCTTTAATTTCAGATGACTACAAAATTTTGATGCCTTTACCAACAACCGGAAAATTTAATTTAAAAGTTTATCAGCCAAAATTTATCCCAAAACTTGGAATTTATTTTTCCAGAGAATTTTCAAATGCAAAACAAGCTCTTTTCTTAAACAATATTCCATCTTCTTATAAAATAGTAACCTTAAATTTTAATAAATTCAACAATTTATCTTATAAAAAAGGTGTTCTGAAAAAATCATTTTATTCGATTGATTTATATCAAACTTACAATCAGATAACAAAAAAATACTCTGAAAAGTTAAAAAGCACATTGTTTAATAAAAACTCCGAAAAAATATATATTACTAATTCGATACAAATTAATGATATTATAGATTTTTTAAATAAAAAGCATACATTCAAAAACGTAAAAGATTACGATACAATAAGAAGAATATTAGCTATTACAACAATCCGAAAACTTTCAAATATTTACGCTGCATATTCGGGAAAAAACGAATTAATTGGATTAGGAATTTTTATTATATCAGCATACACGACTGATTTGATTGTTATTGAAAGTGAAGAAAACAAATACAATACAAGTGCTTTAATAATTGATAAATTTATAAAAACAAATTCAACAAAAGCGCTTACGCTAAATTTTGAATATTCAAATGAAAATCTGATTGACTTATATATTGATTTTGGAGCTGAAGAATATCTATACGAACAACTGAAATTCAATAGAATACCTTCGCTATTCAAATTATTTACAAAACATAAAACAAAATAAAACATTGATTTTTAATAAATTAATAAAAAATGAATTTGTAAAAAATGTTTTTACTCTTTTAAGTGGCTCTGCTGTATCCCAAATTATAGTTTTTTTGCTGATGCCGATACTTACAAGATTGTATTCTGAAGAATTATTTGGCGTTTATTTCATTTTTGTAAGTACTTTGAATATTTTAAAAAAAATTACAACATTAAGATTAGAACTTACAGTTGTATTGCCTAAAAAAGACTTCTGGGCAATTAATGCTCTGGCTTTATCTATTTTTACAACCATTATCACATCTTTATTATTCTTAATAATTTCAATTTTTACTAAAAAAGTAATTTTAAAAATCTATGAAATTTCAGCTATTGGAAATTATATTTATTTACTTCCTCTAACATTATTTTTTATTGGTATTTACGAATCATTTTCATCTTGGAACAATAGATATAAAGAATACAAAAAAATAAGTATCAGTAAATTAAGCTATTACGGCACATCAACAGCTTCACAAATTGCAGCAAAATTTTATATATTGACAGTAAACGGTTTGATTTTAGGTGCTGTATTTGGACAAATGTTTTCAACAATTTTAATTTTTTTATTATCAATAAAAAACGTAATAACACATTTGAAAGATGTTAAAATAAAAAGAATTAAAATTCTATTAATCAGATACAAAAACATTCCCACATTTAATACTTTAATAAATTTCATAACAAATTTTTCAAATGAAATTCCGATTTATCTTTTTACTAGTTTTTATTCAACAATTATTTCAGGTTTGTATGGTATTGCAAATAAAATTGTAGCAACACCAATGAATATGCTTAGTCAATCAATCGGGCAGGTTTTTTATCAAAAAGCATCAGCACAATATTCAAACAGACAGGACATTCAACCATTCATAAAAAAAACAATATTAAATGTTCTGAAATTAGGAACTTTACCAATAATTGCAATTGCAGCAATTTCGCCTTTTGTTCATTTTATTTTGGGAGAAGAATGGAAGGAACTAGGTCAGTATATTCTAATTCTTTTACCTTCAATTTTGGCAAATTTTGTTGTTCAACCACTAACGATTGTACCTACAATTGTTAATAAACAGAATAAATTTCTGCTTCTTTTAATAATTTTTTCTGCTGTGAAAATTTTGTCTATTTGGTTGGGCTTAATAATATTTTCAAACCCTCTGATTTCTTTAATTTTCTTGTCGGTAAGTTCTACAATTTTCAGAATCTACCTGTCTATATGGATATACAAATCAGTTATCAAGAATCAGGTTTAATTAGTTTTTCTAAAAAATCTAAATACCAGATTGTTATTATCGAATTATATTTCACAACATTTTTGAATTTATAATCCAACTCTTTAACCATAGGCTCAGTAATTGGATAATGAAAACACCAATCGTTTTTAATTAAAATTTTCTTTTTAATGTAACCACTTAATCGTCTTTTAATAAGATCTTTAATTCTCTGAAATATTATTTTTGAAATTGTAGCTTGCAATTCTTTTTTAAAATTTACCTTAAACCCAGTAAAATATTTGTTAATTAAAACATCATCATATAATCGTTTAGATATCCTGTATTTAGAAGGTAAAGCTTTGAAAAAATCCATTAGTTCATTATCCCAATAAGGAAACCTGACCTCATATCCAAAGTAATCGAAAACAGTTGAGGAATTAAAAATAAATTTTGCGATTTTTTCTTTTATATCATATTCTTCAATTAATGAATAGGGAATGTATGATTTTTCGCCTCTTAGATTTTGAAGCCTTTTGTTTATAATATCATAAATTTCCTTTTGAAAGTTTTTATTGATTTTATTTAAAAATAATTTTCTTTTAAAAATAATTTCAGGAACTTCTTTTAGTTCGACATTATCATTAAAAACTTTAACAAACTGGCTACCACCAAGCAAATCGCCGGAATGACCAGGAATAAATACTGCGTTTGATTCTATTAATTTGTTGTCTTTTAGGTACTTTACAGCAAAATACTCCTGAAGATAAGGCATAGACGTAATTTTACCTGCATATTTTGCATAATCTCTAAATAGTTCGCTGTTGTAATAATCTTTAATCAATTCATTATTATATTCTACAAAATACCATTTAAAGCCCAACTTATGAGCAGCATTTCTTGAGTTTTCAATTTGTTCGTTCCCCTTTCTGCCATAAGTAAAACAAACAACATTTTGGTAATTGAATTTTTTGAGCATCACTGCAATAAGTCTTGAATCGTACCCTCCACTTAAAGGCAAAGCAACCTGTTTGTTTTCCAAAGATACAATTAGCCTTTTAAATGAACTTTCCAGTTTTTCGACAGACATTTCCTTTAATTCATTATATGAGCTATTTAATTGATTTTCAATTGCGAAAGAATAAAAAGATGATGTTTTTACAATTTGATTATTTTCGAATAAAATCCATTCTGCAGGCTTCACGGAAAAAATTCCTTTAATTAAAGTACCATTGTCAATTGTATATCCCGATGCTTTAAAAATGTGAGCATTAACTAAATCTATAGAAGGATTGGGCATTCTGTTTATTAACTCAAAAGCAGAATCACTAATGTAATACTTATCTGAAATTAATGTGTAAAATATTGGAAAAAAGCGAGTTTTGTCTGATGCAATAAACAAAGTTTCATTTTTTTTGAATAAAATTGTAAAAACACCATTCAATTTTCCGACTAATTCAATTAAATCATCAAAAGCAGAAAAATTACATAAAAAATTCAACGCATCAATATTCTGATAAAAATTGTTGTTTTGATCAAAAAAATAACCTTTTACAAAAAAAATATCGTTGTGATACCATTTAAAACCCTTGTTATTTTTTAGAATAAGTTCGTACATTATCTTTTTAGACACATTTTTAAAAATTTCCAATTATATTTAAAATATCTTGAATATGGAACAAGAGTTGAGCCAAATCCTGAATTAAAATACTCAATTCCTTTTACATTTGAACCGGCAAAATCTAATGTTAAATCCTTCTCTGAATGATCTTTAATAAATTCATTTACAATTGCATAATTTGCATTTATTGAAACACCTTTATCATTTGATATATGCGAAATTACAACTTTTTTGCCATTTAAAAAAAAACAAGCGGAAGCACAAAAAAAATTATTTTCATCATAAGCATTATAAACTAATAATCTGTTTGTTTGCTTCAAATAATTCAAAAGTTTATATAATTTTTCATAATCATTTTCGGTAACTTTATTTTTAAGTCTGTCTAAAATAATTTTTTTTCTGGTATTAAAAAAATCAGAAAAATCGTCTGTTTTTTTTACAGTTACAAGAGAATTAGCTTTATCAATATTTCTTTTGGTATTTCGTCTGAAATTATTATAAATGCTTTTATATTCGGTGTTCAAATATAACAGATAATTCTTCATTGTTTCGATTTTTGCATTTGAAAAAGAACTATCTGTTAAATCGATTCTTAAATCAATCAAAGCGAATTTATGTGGTATTTTACTTAAAAAAATACTGATTGATGCTTTATCCATAGGTTCCCTTGAATAAATAGCAACTTTTTGAAGGTGTGTCGGTGTATAAATATAGTTAATCAGAAATTTTTTATTGAATGGCAGAGGCATAACAGCTTGATAGTCATCTAAAACCAATGCATTCCATTTTTCGGCAATAATATCCAAAAACCAAGAATAACCGTAAATATTATTATTGTGTGCATCTGCTATCAGATTATCCCATTTATTTCTGTCAATTTCATTATTTTTCAAAAAACTAATACTCATCAAAGTAAATATTATAAAATTCTTTTAATTTTTTCAAATCTTGTTCAAAATATTTTTCTGCAAATTTAATTTCGTTGTTTGAAATATCAATATCATTAGCATCGGTTTTATTCAAATTGTGGATTTTATCTACCATACCGCTTCTAAAAATAAAATTTTTCATAAAATTCGGAACAATATTTCTTAGCAATCTTCTAAAAAAATTATTTCTGTTCAAAAGTAGCTGTTCGACAGTTTTGGATTTTACTTTTTTTGATGTATTGGCTTTAATTTCTTCAATGTAATCGAAATCAGAGATTTGAAGAAAATCTGAAATTTTTTTCAGAACAGATTTGTATGATTTTTTTAAATCTTCGGTTTTAACAATTAAAAAATTTTCTTTCGGAAAAACAGATGTCCATTTTTGCAGATGCTGAAAATAGAGACTTTGATATGCATTACACAAATTATTTTTTTGTTCAATTGATAATTTTGAAATAATATTTTTTTCTTTTTCAATTGATTCGATAAACGATATTTTTTCAGACAGATAACCATTATTGACAGCATATTTATATCCGGAAAAACTTCTGTAAACTGGATTTCTGAGCATAACAATAAATTTCATCTGCGGATTATACTCATAAATTTTATTTATTGCCTCATAATCTATAAACAAATAAGTATCAGCACTTACGAAAACTTTTTTATCTTTTTCATTGAAAAAAGAATGATAATATTTTAAACCCCGCTTGTATAAGTCGTTAACTGAAAAAAAGTGAACTTCTTTTATCGAACTAAAAGCGACCTGTTCGTGGTTTTCGAGATATTGAAAAATTGTCGTTGTACCGCTCCTACCCGCTCCAATAATTATAGCATCAACTTTCATCTTTTAATCAAATTTTTTCCAAAAATACCCTTTATTAAATAATAAAAAAATTCATATTTGATTGTTTCAATGGCAGTTTTTCCGTTTTCCATCGGAATACGCTGAATATTAAATTTGATAGAATCATTTTTTAATCCCGCAGTACCAAAAGTTAAATCAACAGAAGTAGAAATTCTTTCAAAAAATGATTTATTAACCTTATAATCTGTAAAGGGAAACGCAAATAATTTGAATTCGGGATTAAATTCTCTGATTACAAAATCAAGACTATCAATAGTTTGTTGAATTTGTTCATTTTCGGTTAATTGTGAATAATAAAAATGATTGGCACTATGTGCACCAATGTAAAAGCCTTGATTGTGAAGCTCTTTGATTTGATTAGAAGACATATAAGGCTTGTGTTTTTGCAAATATTCAGCAAAATCAATTTCTAAAAGTTTAGCTATTTGCTCAATAACATTAGTATTTTTATGATTCAACGAAAGCAAATATTTTTTAATGTCAGATGTATTAATATTTATCTTTTTCAAATACTTTTCAACGATGTTTTGATACTTAGTGTTTTTAAAAGTTTTGTCAATAATCAGTGAAATTTTGTAACGATAAAACAAATCTAAATTGTCAACAAAAGCAGAATTGATAAAAAAAATAGCAGGTATTCCCTTTTTTTTTAATAATGGAGCAACAATGTCATAAATTTCGGAAAGACCATCGTCAAAAGTAAGAAAAAAGGTTTTTTCGTTTATAAATTTTTCGTTTATAAACAACTTTAAATCAATACGTTTGAAATTTTTTAGATAAAAATCCAAATCCTCAACAAATTCTTTAGTTGATTTTATTTTATATAAATGTTTTAAATGAATGGGAGAAATATCTGATACAGAGTGATACAAAGGGAAAATAGTTTTTTGTTTGTTAAGCGTATATAAAAATTTAAACGGAAATATTTGAGCAATACTGAAAATTAGATTATTCATTATCAGAAGATAAATTTTGAATAATTTTATGCAAAATCTTTACCATTTCATTTTGAATTGATTGAAAATCTTGGATAGTTGAATCAACATAGGCAAAAGAAACTACAACAGACAAATTGTTTTTTCCCAAAAAAGTAAAAAGTAAACTTTTATTCAAGCGATAAGATTCTCTTATCAGTCTTTTTATGCGATTCCTGTCAACAGAGCGTTTGAATTTTTTTTTTGAAACCGTTATTAAAATTTTACAAAGAACATCATTAGTTTCAACAATTAAATATTTTGCAATTAAGGGGAAAGATTTTATAGGCAAACCCTTTAAATATATATCATTGATGATTTTTTTTGATGTTAGTTTTTCTTTTTTGGGAAAAGTGAATCTATTTTGTTTTATTTGCATTCTTTTTTAGATATTTTTCTAATGCCATTGCCATTGAAGGTACTCCGGCGGTCGGAGCTTTTATATCAACTTTTAAACCTGCTTTAACTGCAGATTTTGTAGTTTCAGAGCCAAATGTTGCTAATTTTATTTTTTTGTCTCTAAAATCAGGAAAATTTGCAACCAAAGAATCAACTCCCGAAGGGCTAAATAAAGCCACAATATCATAGCTTAATTTTAATTTGCTTAAATCTACATTAACAACCTTGTATGATACCGCTTTTATAACATTTAATTTTTTTCGTTTCAACTTATTGATTAAATTGTTCTTGTGAGTATTAGCAACAGGTAATAAAAATACTTCATCAGTAAATTTTGAAACCACTTCAATTAAACTATCCATTAGTCCATCTGTAAAAAATATTTTTCTTTTACGATAAGTGATATATTTATTCAGATAGTTGGAAATAGATTCATTTATGCAGAAATATTTTAAGGTAGTAGGAGGGTAATATCTCATTTCAGTTGCCAATCTGAAATAGTGATCAACTGCTATTTTACTAGTAAAAATAACAGCAGTAAAAGAAGATAAATCTATTCTGAGACGACGAAATTCTCTTGCTTCAACCGGTTCGATATCAAAAAACTTGTGAAAATCAACTTTAACATTGTATTTTTTAACAATATCATCGTAAGGTGAGCGCTGAGTTGGTTGTGGTTGTGAAATTAAAATACTTTTAATTTGCATATAAATCTCTTTTTTAATTCTCTAATTAAAATTTTTGAATCGAAAAAAGTTTTAAAGTAATTAAAACAGGAAAAATTTCGACCGTGCAAAGATATAAAATGAAATAAAACAATGATAATCCTTGATGAAAAAATTCTTTGAACTCCTTATAAATTCTCAAAAAAAAGATTATCAAAATAAAAAAAATTGATAAAAAAAGACCTCTTTCTGAAAAAACAGGGTTGTAAATTGTAATAAAAATTAAAAAAATTAAAAAGATGGAAATAAATGCATTAGATATTTTAATTGAAAGAATATTTATTTCGGAAAAAATCTTTTTATCTATTGACAATGACCATATTTTTGAAGTTATAACTTTTAACAAAAAAAACAATGATAATGAAAATAAAACTATAACATAAGTTAGTAAGGAATCTTTATGAGTAATAATTGAATAACTATCAATAAAAAGAATACTTAGTACAGAAACCGAAATAAAAAATGCGACATTCAAAATATTAATAAATGAGACAATTACTGAATTTTTATTATTTAAAAGTTGCCGAAAAAACACATTATTAAATGTCGCTTTTACAATCAAATTTATTTCCTGATTATAATTGTAATAAATATAGACAATAAAAGCAAAAAATATAAAAAAAAGTGGAATATACCACCAGTTACTATTAATTTGAATTTTATCAGATTGAGCATGTTCAACCGGGAGAACTTCAGATTTATTGTAGTTAAAATCTACGCTTCCAAAATTTCCTTTGTATTCTGATTTTTTTTTATTTGTTTCATTATAATTTTGGGAGCTGGCAACAACTGGAATTAAAAAAAGCAATAATATTATTAAATTCTTTTTATTCAACTATTTCAATTTTTTGTATTTTTGAATTATCTTCTGAATTTTTAGATAAATAGTCCACAGATTTTAATAAAACAGGGTGTACAAAATCCGATTCTATTTCTAAAAGAGGCGTAAGAACAAAATTTCTTTTATGTGCAAATTTATGTGGAATAATTAAATCATCTGTATTTAAAATTAAGCTGTCGTAAAAAATAATGTCAATGTCTAAAGTCCTTGCCTCGTATGTGTTTTTATTTTTTATTCTTTTATGTGTTTTTTCAATGAATTTTATTTTATTTAATACCTCATTTGGAGTAAGCTTGGTGGTAACTTTAAGAGCCATATTCAAAAAATTATTATCGTCATTAAAACCCCATGGTTCTGTCTCATATTTTGAAGATATTTTTGAAATAGTACCTATTTCTTTTTCAATATATTTAACAGCACTTTGTAAAGTTTCATATCTGTTACCCAAACTGCTGCCCAAGCTTAAAATTACATTATGCATAAAAGTTGTTTCTTATAATCATTTATGATTAATTTATCAAATAAAGATTTTTATAAGTTAAATTAGTTACAAATATTTACGGCAAAATTAAAAAAAAAGCCTTAATAATTTAAAAATTATAAGGCTTTTAATTCAAAATATACATTTTTATTTAGTCCTAAAACTATGAAAAAAAAATTATTCTTGACTGTCAGTTACTAATTTGAAACCTTTTGAATGAACGTTTATGATTTTAACATTAGTATCTTCCTGTAGGTATTTTCTTAATTTTGTTATGTAAACATCCATACTACGAGCATTGAAAATAGAATCGTCTCCCCATACTTCTTTAAGCACATAATTACGTTCTACTAATTCGTTTTGATTTTCGGCTAAAATTTTCAAAAGATTATTTTCTTTGGTTGTAAGTTTGACAACATCTATTCCGTTAATCAATTCCTGTTTAAGAGAATCGAATTCATAAATACCGATTGAAAATTTTATTTGTTTATCTTTTTCTTTTGTTGTTCTTCTTAAAACAGCTTCGATGCGAACCAAAAGTTCTTCCATTTCAAACGGTTTAGTTATATAGTCATCAGCACCTATCGAAAAACCTTTTATTACATCATCTTTTAAGGATTTTGCAGTAAGATAAATGATTGGCATTTTGGAATTTATTCTTTTTATATTTTTTCCTAACGTAAAACCATCTTGTTTAGGCATCATTACATCTAAAAGGCACATATCGTAAAGGTTTTTCATAAAAAGCTTATATGCAGTTTCGCCATCAAAAACCAAATCAATATCATAGTTTTTTGCAACCAGATATTGTTTTAATAAAGAACCTAAATTCAAATCGTCTTCGGCTAATAAAATCTTTGCTTTATGCATAATGTTAAATTTTAAAATTATTTTGTAAAAATACTAAAAAAGTCGAATTCAAAATGTTAAAATCAATTAAAAATTTAACAAACAAAAAACAATGCGAATTTTTATTTAATACCTTAAATCCGCAAGTCTTTTCGTTAGTGGTTGCAGGTGAAAACGCCTGCAACATGTAGTTTGCACCAGTCAGGTGTTTTCACCTGGCTGAATTTCAGATATATAAGTATAGACTTACGGATTTAAGGTAATATATTAACATATTTATCATTTAACCCACATTATTAACTTCGTTGAGCTCGCAAAGCCTCGGTTCATAAATAATGTGGAGTTGAAAGTTTATAAAGTTGAAAGTCAAAAGGTTAAATTGATTTTAATTTAATAATTTTTAGCCCAAATTTGGGCTAAATTTTAAATTTAAAAAAATACCATAACTTTATGAACCTTAAACTTTTAACTTTATAACTCCTGAATTATATGAATAATTCAGGTTAATTATTATCCTTTGTTACAGGAAAATACAAAGAAAAAGTGGTGCCTTTATTTAATTCGCTTTTGATTTTAATTTGTCCTTGAAATTCATCTACAATTCTTTTAACATAAGACAAACCTAATCCAAAACCTTTAACATTGTGTAAATTTCCTGTTGGAACTCTGTAAAACTGCTCGAAAATATGTTTTTGATGTTCTTTTGAAATTCCAATTCCGTTGTCTGAAATTTCTATAACGAAACGATCTTTTACATTACTTGTAGAAAGTTTTATAAGTGGCTCAACTTCAGTATATTTTATTGCATTATCTATTAAATTGTATAAAACATTTGAAAAATGCAATTTATCAACATATACAATATCATTTTGTGCATTAAACGCTGCTTCTAATTTACCGTATCTGGCTTTAATTTTTAAATCAAAACTTTTTAGTATATCAGTTATGACATTATGTGAAGAAAGAAAATCAAATTTGAATTTCAGACGACCTCTTTCAATTATTGCCATTTGTAAAATTTTTTCTACCTGAAAGCTCAATCTTTCTGTTTCTTGCGAAATCATAGTAGAAAGCATCGGTACATCTTTAACATCAAGAGGGATAGACTCATCTTTTAGCATTTGAGATGCAAGAGAAATTGTTGAAATTGGCGTTTTGAGTTCGTGTGTCATATTATTGACAAAATCATTTTTCATTTCAGACAACTTCTTTTGTTTTAGAATTATATATAATGTAATTGCAAATAGACTTATAATCATCAAAGTTAACAATAATGATGTCAGAACAATTTTTGGCAAGTATTTAAACAATTGCTTATCTTGATTGGTAAAATAAAGAATAATGTAAAACTTTTTTTCTGACAGCAAATCGTTTGGATATAATTGTTTTTTAAAAATTTCAGTACTTTGGTTTAAATCATATAAATTGGTCTTATAATATAACGTGTTGCTGTTATCAACAATCGAAAACTGATATTCTTCGTTAATGCTGTTATCTTTAAGAGCCTGATCAAGAAAGAGTTTTATTTTTACAGAGTCTAATCTTTCACGATTATTTATTCTTTTTTTTGTTAACTGATTAATAATTTCATAAACAAAATATGTTTGATTATTTAAAGGTTGATCAAGTTTTTTTGTATCATCGAAATTGTAAGGCTTTTCCACGATTGTATCACTATAAGAAGTGTCTGATTTATGAAAAAAAATTATATTTGAAGCATTATTAAAGTTATTTGCAGAAGAATCAACATTAACAGGAACGACCAAAGAATCATCAGTAATAGTAGTTGATTGATCTGTAATTATTTGAATAATTTCATCTCTTTCCAAATTTGAAACAAACTCATCTAATGAGCTTCTAACATTGTTAATAAATTCATTTTCCCGAACTTCCATAGCACCTTCAATCCATTTTATCTGAAAAAACACAAACCAAATTCCGGTTGCTGCCATAATTACAGCCAATAATACAATAAGTTTTTGATTCATAAAAACTCTTTAATTTTCATATTGTTTTTTGTAATAATTTTTATATTCGCCTGAAATGGTATTATTAAGCCATTCTTCATTAGATAAATACCAATCAACCGTTTTTTCAAGACCTTTTTCAAAAGTCATTTCAGGTTTCCAGTTCAAATGATTTTGAATTTTTGAAGAATCAATTGCATATCTTAAATCGTGACCTGCTCTGTCTTTTACAAAACTTATCAATTTAGCTGACTCATATTCAGGTCGGTTTAATTTTTTATCCATTATTTTACATAATAAATAAATAAGGTCTATGTTTTTCCATTCATTTGAGCCGCCGATGTTATATGTTTCTCCATTTTTTCCGTAATGAAAGATAATATCTATTGCTTTGGCGTGGTCTTCTACATATAGCCAATCTCTGATGTTTTCTCCCTTACCGTATATTGGAATAGGTTTTTGATTTTTAATATTATTTATAGCCAAAGGGATTAATTTTTCCGGAAATTGATTTGGACCATAATTATTTGAGCAATTGCTGATTACAATTGGTAAATTAAATGTGTTTTTGTAAGCCCTTACAAAGTGGTCTGATGATGCTTTAGCCGCAGAATATGGACTTTTTGGATCGTAGGAGGTATTTTCGGTAAAAAAATCAATTTGATTCTCTAACGAACCATAAACCTCATCAGTTGAAATATGATAAAACAAATTATTTTGATTATTAGTCCAATACTTTTTTGCAATATTCAATAAAGTTACAGTACCTATTATGTTTGTATTTATAAATTCCATAGGATTTAAAATTGACCTGTCAACGTGTGATTCTGCAGCAAGGTGAATAACAGAATCAATTTCATAAGAATTGAATACTTTATCAACAAAATTTTCGTCGCAGATATCACCTTTTATGAATTTATAATTTGAACTGTTTTTAATGTCAGTTAAATTCAGCAAATTTCCTGCATAAGTAAGTTTATCAAGATTAAAAATGTTATAGTTTGGATATTTATTTACAAAGAGTCTGACAACGTGCGAACCAATAAAACCGGCACCACCTGTAATGAGTATATTTTTTTTCATTTTTATTCGTTAAAATTATAAAACAAATTAAGAAATATTATAAACTGGAAACGACTATAATAATAAAAATTAATATAAAAAAACATAAATTCGGGAGGATTAATAAATATCACTTATAATTCTTAATTTATCAATGTTTTTGACTTTAATTTTTCGACCTTTTAAATCAATCGAGCCTTCTTTTTTGAAATCAGATAACTGTCTGATAACAGATTCAGTTGCTGTTCCGACAATATTTGCAACCTCTTCGCGTGTTAACGAAACCTGAATAAAGTCTTCATTATCAACACCAAATGTATCATACAACAAAATAATAATTTCAGCAACTCTCTCTCTCAACGTTTTTTGAGCCAAGTCAAGTATATATTTATTTGATTCTCCTAATTCTTTACAAGACAGCCTTATTAAATGCATCGAAAAGTCTGAATTTTTAGAGGCAATATCAACAAATAGTTTCGACGGAATAAAGCATAAGATTGCATCTTCGATAACTTTTGCTGTGGTGCAGGCGGCTTCATCGCTTAAAACAGACCTGAAACCAATCAAATCACCGGGTTTTGCAAAACGTAAAATTTGTTCTTTCCCGTCAATTCCTGTTTTATATAACTTCAATACACCTTTATTTACACAATAAACTCCACCACCTTTGTGTCCTTCGTGATAAACAATATCTCCACGTTTATACAAATTACAGGCTTTTTCATAATTCAATAATTCCAGTTGTTCCTTGTTCAAATGTTTAAAACTTGTTAAAGCACGAATATAACAATTTTCACAATAAATGAAATCATTATCACTATTTCTCATTATATAAACTTATTTAACTTTTGTTTTTTTGTATTTTTGCAAAGTTAATGTTTAAAAATAAAAAAAAGAAATAAAATATGAAAGCAGAAAGAATATCTGTAAATTGGCTTGAAAAAATGGCATTTCAGGGAGAAGTTAACGGTCATAAAGTTGTAATTGATGCAGATGAAACAGTCGGAGGAGAAAATAAAGGTATGAGACCTAAACCCCTGATGCAATTATCATTAGCCGGTTGTACGGCAATGGACGTAATTTCGATATTACAAAAAATGAAAGTAGAAGTAGATGATTTCAAGGTACACGTTGATGGTGAATTAACCGAAGAGCATCCTAAACACTATACTTCAATGCACATTGTTTATGAATTTAAAGGTAAAAACTTATCAGAAGAAAAGATAAAAAAAGCGGTGGAATTATCACAAGACAGATACTGTGGCGTTAGTTTTTCTTACAAAAAAGTAATGAATATCACCAACGAAATAATTATACACAATGTTTAATAAAAAAAGGGGGAAGATTAATTTCCCCCTACTTACAAACAAAACAGAAATCATTTTTAAAAACGTAAACCAATACCGGCAGAAACCGGATATAATTCGGGTCCTTTATTATTTTCAAATAACGGAACTAATGAATAATTTGCGAATAAGTACCATTGATCGTAGCCAAATCTTGCTGTTGCCTGATAAGAAAATGTTGAAATAGGCCAGTTAGATATTTTATCTTTATATATTATTTCTGTTTGACCATCAAAATATGTGGTTTTCATTCTACCAGCCAAATTTAAACTTCCGATAACTCCAGCACCTAAAAATATTCTTTTATCTGATTTACTAACAGGAATTTGAAATTCAATAATAAGTGGAATATTTAAACTTGCTGTTTTAAATCTGTTTTTTGTATATGTGAATGTACCCAATGAGTAGGTAAGATTTCTATAAGCATCAACACCTAACAATACATTTTGTAGAAGTTCGTAATTATTGAAAGAAAAACCAAGACCTGTAACAGCTCCGACATATCTGTTAAAAAAAGGTATGCTGAATTGTAGTGGATTAAAATCAAATTGCCATGATTTATTTGTATGAACTGTCATAAATTCTGACTCAACAGGTAAATTCAAAGATTTATTCCCATCAACGTATGAATTTAAGCCAAGTTGTAAACCTGAATAATGACCTTTAAATTTCTTTTCTTTTTTTGATTTTTTGTCATCGTCGTCATCATCAAAATAATAATTATCATCTACTTCAATATTACTCATTTCAATATTTAATTCTTCAATCTCTTCCGCCAAATCTTCCATTTCTTCCGAAAGTTCTTCCATTGCCTCATTAATATCTTCAATAATCATTTCATTTACGTCAATTAAGCTGTCTAAACTGTCAATTTGATTTTCATATACATTTTCTCCATCGGGTTTTGAGGTTAATTCATAAATTTCATCGATTAATTTATCTATTTCTGCTTGTTTCTCATAAATAATTTCTTCCATTTTCAATTTGTTTTCTTCAATTGTTTTGATTATTTCATCTACATCAATTTCAACATTTACACTAATTACGTTATTTTTTTCGACACTTACTTTGTTTGTGTCTTGCCCTTTTATTTGAACCAAAAATAAGAGCAAACCTGCGATTAAAATACTAATTGTTTTCATTTTAAAATTTTTTTGGGTTGTTTTTAATTTTCTGTTAGACGATTAGATTGTAATTTTGTTACAAATTCTGTTAAAAAATATTCCGTATAAATTTTAGCAAATTAGATTGAACACATAACAAACAATATATCTGAATATTCCGAAAGATTTTTTTTTACACATAATCAAAAAACTTAAAAATATTTTAACAAAAAATTCAAAAAAATGATTAGTTTTACAAAAAACATTTATAATTATTATTTTTACAAAAATTTTAAAACACTAAAATGGAATTTGATTCGTTGACAATTACTATAATATTAGTCTTAGCTGCAATTATAATAGGAATTATATCCAGAAAAAGAAGTAAAGACAGATGCCTGTTAGATTTTGACAAATCACCGGTTACTATTGAAAAAATTGATGGTACAGTTTTGGCGAAAGGTGTTTTAAAAGTAAAGACTACGGGTATGATTATAAATTTTCCTAAAACAATAAAAACACATTCAGGTTTCTTAATAAGTTCATACCTTTTATATAAATACGAATTTGATTTAATACAAGCAATTATAAGACCTCACGAAGAGTTAAGCGAAAAAGGACTTTCAAAAAGAAACAACAAACTCAGAAAAACATATCGTCCGTCTTTATTCAGAAAAATTATCAGAAAAATAAGAAATTTATTTAATGCACTAAAAGACTCATTTTTAGAGATTATGAATATCAGTTTAAGCTATTTGACTGCCAGAAAAACAGCACTTCTGACACCTCACGACAAGTATGTAAGGAAACTCAACAACAATTTACTCGAATCAGTCGGTATGTCGCACGAACCGCTTATTGAACCTTTTATCGGACATTATGTTGTCTTTGAATTAATTAAATCCAAAGAAAAAATCAAATTAAGCGGAGTTTTAAAGGATTATACGAAAGATTATATTGAGATAACAGATGTTAAATATACAATGCCAGAAGAAAAAGAACCACAAATGGTTGATATGATTGTTCCACAAAAATTAGCAGTTATAAGGCATTTTAGCGGAAAAATTCCTTATAATTTTCCATTTCTTAAAGAAATAAGAACTTTTGCATTAAAAATTAATAAAGTGGAACGAAACAAAGAAAAAAATTCAAAACAAATACCAACTCATTCCAAATCTGATTGAAAAATTATCATCTTGAAATTCATTTCCTGCAAGCCAACCTTTTGTTTTTGCTAAAAATTCAATATATGGGAAAAATTTTTCTTTACCAAATTTTAAATTCATATTAAAAGCCCCACCTAATGAAATTGTTTTATCACTAAAAAGTAAATTTGCAGGTTGTGCCCACACATTTGTTTGAAAAGAAGAACGAATTTTAAATTTATTTAGATTAAAATCATAATCAATAAGTTCCAATTCAATTCCGGGCAATTTCATTCTTTGATTTTGATACAAATGTAATGTTGATATTAAATTGATTTTATCTTTTTGATAAAAAAAATGAAAACTTATATCATTGCCAAAAGAATTTAGCAAATGTCTGAAAGCAAAATTAATATAATATGTGTTTTGATTTTTTTCTATTGGAATTCTGTTTATACCAAATAACATTGGAGATACAAAATTTACAAATTGCAAAAAACCTTGATTTTTTAGATATTTTAATTGTTCATCAGTTAAGTCGGAAGGCTTTATATACCTGTCAATCCCCACACCTGACTGATGAATACCTCTGTCTTGATATGGTTCAAAAGGATCGTACAAATCATAAACCCAAGCTGTAAAGTCCAAGCCAGTAAAATCTCTTATTTTAATATTTAAACCATCTTCAATATTAATTTCATTAGTTGTAATTTCAGCATTTTCAGTATGACAAAACCAAACATAATAAAAAGAATTAATTGCCCACATCAAAGTGTAAGCAAAATAAGGCAAACTTTGATTGTAAAAAAAATTGTATGAATTCAATTTATATGCAAGCATGTATTCACCTTCTATGCCAGCCGAATGAAGTCTGACAAAATCTACTGGGTTTTGTGACTTAAATCTGATTAAATCTTCGTCTGTTACATTATTAACACTGATAAGTTCACTAAAAAGAGAAATATCATTAACCTGATTGTAGCTTCTGGTAAAATTATTTGTAAGGACAGCCCGATGGAACTCTTCGTGCAACCATGCATCTCCGAGTGGTATATATGTAGAAAGAAGTTCTGCGGTAACAAAAATAGTCGTTTCGGTTAAATAATTTACAAATTCATTATTGAACCAATTAATTTTCAGTTTTGATAAACCAAAATTTAATGAATTGTAAAAAGCAGCAGACCATGATATTGATTGATGCATACTTGGAGAATTATATGCTTTTAAAAAATCATACATTTTTAATGTAGATGTTGAATTGCTATATGTTTTAGCTGAATTATAAGAGTATTTGTAATCAAATAAATCAAAATCCAAAACTAACTTAGAATTTATCTGAGCAAACAAAGTATAAACATTTAACAACCAGATAACTAAAAAAACAAATTTTTTCATAATAATTTTTTTTTTAAAAACATTTGGCAAAATAAAAAAAAGTAACTAATTTTGCAAAACAAATTTTTTAAAGGCGCCATAGCTCAGTTGGTAGAGCAGTGGACTGAAAATCCATGTGTCCCCGGTTCAAATCCAGGTGGTGCCACAAAATAACGACTCTAATCTGAGTCGTTTTTTTTATATTTACTATATAACAATAATTCGTTAATTTTTCAATTAGTGTCATCCTGATTGATAACGAAGGAAGCAAATTATTGATTTTCAATTATTTACCAATTTGTTACTCGCATAAACATAATTCGCTGAATATTAACAAATTACCATGAAATATGCCGAACTATTGATATAAAAAACTCACCAAAATTAAAAAAATTACTTTAAATAATGAATAAAAGTTTGTGAATATTTGGATATTATATTTTTTTGTTTTATAATTGTACAAAATTTTAAATTACAGGGCAGTGAAAACACAAATTTTAATCAAATCTTTACTATTTTCAAATCAAACATTCTCAATTTCGGGTCTTGGAAGTTTTTTATCCGAATACAAAAGTGCCGAAATTGACGAAAAATCAGGCGAAATTAAACCACCAACAAAAAAAATCATTTTTGACACTTCAAAAAAAGATGATGATGGTGTTCTGAAAGAAGCATTGAAAAAAATGGGACTGTCAGAAGAAGACGCTCAAAAAGAAATTGACTTGTTAAAAGAAAATATTCTCAAAAAATTTGAAGCTAAAGAAAAATATGAAATTCCAGAAGTTGGTTTTCTTGCTTCTGACGATAAAGGTGATATAACTTTTAACACAACTACAAATGCTTCTTTATTACCTGAAAACATAGGCTTAAATGCTGTTAGTTTTAATCAGGAAGAATTAACAAAACACCCTTATACAAAAGAAAAGAAGACAAAAGAAAAAGAACAGCCTGTCGAAATAAAAAAACCGATTGAAGTTAAAAAACCAATTGAAGTTAAAGAAAAACAAGTTAAACCCAAAAAAGAAAAAAAAGGAAACAAAAAACTTGTTAAATCTTTATTTTTTATTTTACCCATTTTAATAGTCTTTGCATTAGTTTACTGGTTTAGAGAACCAATTTTAAATTTTGGTAAAGATTTATTTGCCGGTAAAGATAAAAAAGATGATAATCAGAACATTTCGCAAGTTGATACCAACAAAACAAATAACAATAACAATACTAATCTAAACAATGAGTTTGGAAACGATGTTGAGTACAGAAAAATATTAGACGCTAAAATTCCTCAAACTTATGAAGTTAAATTAGGAAATGAGTACAAAAAATTTTACATAATTGTAGGTAGTTTTACAATTAAAGAAAACGCTGACATACTAATCAAAGACCTTAAAAAACAAGGTTATTCACCTACGATATTGAACAATAATCAATATTTTAGAGTTGCAATCGTTGGTAACGACACAGCTGACAATATAATTCAAGAACACAATAAACTAAAGAATCAATATGGAACAAATATGTGGCTCTTAATCAATAGATAAATCAATGAAAACAAAAGCAAAATATTTTGTTCAATTAGAAAATAAATTAGTAAAATGCACTCTATGTCCTCACGAGTGCATTTTATCTTTAAATAAATATGGTATATGCCGAACCCGTAAAAACATTGACGGAGAGTTGTTTACATTAGCATATTCTAATCCATGTGCCGTCAACATTGACCCCATTGAAAAAAAACCTCTTTTTCATTTTTTACCCGGCACTCAGACTTTTTCTATTGCTACAGCAGGTTGCAATTTAGCTTGCTTAAATTGTCAAAACCACACAATTTCGCAGGTATCTCCCGAACAAACAGATAATTACAACTTAATACCTCAACAAGTTGTAGAATCAACAATAAAAAACAATTGTCAATCAATTTCTTATACTTACACAGACCCCGTAGCCTTTTATGAATATACATTAGACACAGCAAAAATTGCAAAAAAAAACAATATAAAAAATGTAATTGTTAGTGCAGGTTACATTAATCAAGAACCATTACTTGAACTTATACCTTATATAGATGCAGCTAATATTGATTTAAAAAACTTCTGCAATAATACATATAAAAAAATTAACCATGCAACATTAGAACCAATATTAAACACACTTAAAACACTAAAAAAATATAATGTTTGGTTAGAAATTACATATCTTCTCATACCGGATATAAACTCATCTAATCAAATGCTTAATGATGTTTGTAAATGGCTTAAAGAAAACAATCTTTCTGATGTTCCACTGCATTTTAGCAGATTTTATCCAACATATAAATTGAATAATATTTCGCCCACAAGCCTTGATTTGTTAAAAAAAGCGTTCAATATTGCTAAAAATAACAATATAAAATATGTTTACATAGGAAACGTTGCCGGAACGAATTTTGAGAATACAATTTGCCCTAATTGTAACAGAACTATAATTGAAAGGATTGGTTTTAAAGTAAAAACTAATAATATTTCAAATTCAAAATGTAAATTTTGCGAATGCATAATAGATGGCATTTGGGATAATTAAAAAAGAAAATGTTAAAAAACTTTCAGAAATACACATTCAGCAGTATTATTATTACAGTTATTATCTCAATAATAATTCTGTTTTCCACTTATATTATAAAACCACAAATAAATAACGATATATATACCACACCTTTTTATAATTTTATTTTCAGATGGTTTAATAATTCAAAAAATTGGCTGATTCTTGCAGGAATATTCTTAATTATGATTCAAGCAACTTTTTTGGCTCTATATACAAATAAAGACAAATTGTTTGGAGTTAATACTTTTGTTGTAGCAATTTTATTTATTGTTTTAAATTCACACCCATCTTTACATTACTTTTCTCCGGTTTTAATTTCTAATACTATAATTATTGTTTCATTAGGCACATTTTTCAAAACTGTCAAAGAAAAAAAATCAACAAATGAATTTTTAAAAATCTCAATTTTACTGGCAATTGCATCATTATTTTACTTCCAGTATATTCTTATTATTATGTTTGCGATTGTTTCAATATTTATAATAAGATCAAAACCTACCAAAGAAATTTTTTCTGTTATTTTTGGATTTATTTTGGTTTACGTCTTTTTTTATGAATCATATTTTTTGATAAACGGAACATGGTTCAGTTTCAATCCATTTTTTGAAAGTATTTCGATTAAAACATTAAAATTAGATAACACAGCCATATTTATTGGATTTGGAATATTTATTCTTCTTACATTCGTAATAGCAAACAACCACATTCTTCAGAAAATAGCAACTAAGGAAATTGAAAAAAGGACTATTTTTCAGCTTTTATTCTCATTATTTGTCTTTTTCACAATTTCATATGTTGCAATTCCAAATGTATCTTTTAACTTTTTAAACTCTTTAAGCATACCTGTCTCTATACTTTTCGGGGATTATGTATCTAATCTGAAACTAAAAAAAATCAATAAAATTTATTTTATATTATTAATTTTTTCTTCTTTGGCATTTATAACAGAATTTATTTTAAACAAACTATTTTAAAGATTTAATTTTCAGCAAAGTATTAAATTCTTTTTTTAATTCCTCGATTTGATTTTTTGATAAAAGAGACAAACTTACGGGAGGGTATGTTCCTGATTTCTTACCTTTTTTGATATGTAAAATTAAATTTTTGTTAAAACCTTTAAAGGAATCTTTAATTTCGTATTTGTCAAATTCATCTAGTTGTATTTCATAAGCTTTAAATTTAGATAAAAAAGGATGTGGATTAAAAAACCTGATTACAAAACTTTTGTATTTTGTTTCAAATGAAAAATAGTATGGCTTTTTAAAAAAGAAAAAAATATAAATAAAAATCAAAACAATTCCAATAATCAATAATATTATATTATAGTCAACAGGGTTTGAAAAATAAAACACCAGACTTACTACGAAAGAAATTATCAACAAAGGAAAAATTAAACGGTATGGAGCTGCTTTTTTAAAATTTTCGATTTTCATATTGAGTTTTATTTATGAAAAAACACAAAAAACAAATTTTGACTTTAACTTTTTAAAAGAAAATACAAAAGTAAATCATTTTAAGTTCTTTTAAAAATTACTTTGAAATTGATAAATTTTTAAAAAAAAAATCACTAAAAAATTCGTTTTTACTGAAATAATAGAACAAACTATTCCAATTTGACTATTTTGAAAACTTTCACATTGTTTTTGGTCTTAATATTCAAAAATTAAACCGAATTCTGAAAGTTTGACAAATCTAAACTATTTTTAGTACTAAAATTATCGGAATGAAATATTAAACAACCATTTATATCATAAATTATTAAATTTACCACATCAACAGGCTCCCCATCTTCTGATGCTTGAATTGTTATCAAATTGTTTGTTGGATTAGGATATGTAATTATTTCGCAATAGGTTGTTTCGTTAATAAAAGTACTATTATTAAAATTAGTGTAAAGATATGCCGAGCCTGAATTATTCCCGAAAATATCATCTGAATGAGCTCCGACCATTAAAACATTGTCATATATATTGACAGATATCCCAAAATTATCACCTGCGCTTGCATCAGAAGACACTATTTTGTAATAATACTGCCATGAGTTGCCAATAAATCTATAAATATATACAGCTCCGGTTGATGGTCTTTGACTATTATCGCCTCTACAACCTATGGCTAAAAATTTCCTGAAATACATATATCATGTCCAAAATTCTTATCATTAAATTTTTCGTCAAATGGTTTAATTTTTTGAAAAAAAGTCCAATTTTCATTTTCTTTTCGATAAATATAAACTGCTCCACAATTCAAATAACCATCAGTATCATGTGTATATGCACCAATTGCGATAAAATCACCGTAAATTGAGGCAGTCCAACCAAATCTATCATCATCACTTCCATCTTCATGGTATAAAAAATCAGTCATAACCCATTGACCATTATTGCGTTCATAAACATAGGCGGTTACGGAACTTATGTTATTATATTTTCATCCAGAAGCAGTAACTAAAAGAGTAGAATCAATAATATTAACTTTGGTACCAAAATATTCATTACTTTGTGAGTTGGGTGGATATAAAACTTGGTTTTCAACCTATTGATTGTCTTGTTTCTCAAAACAATAAACAGCACCACTATGATAACTTGCATTATTACAATATATAGCACCTGATACTGCAAAATTTTCAGGAAAATCTATTGATTTACCAAAACTGGCGTTTGAATAATTTGTTTCAGGAAATATTTCACTATACAAAACCCACGATCCATTGGATCTGTTGAACTAATATAATTCACCATCTCCTGTGTAGTACTGAAAAGCTCCAACATACAAATTATTTTCAACCAAACTAAGTTCTTCGCCGAAAAAATTATCATCTATACCGTTTGGATGCATAATAATTTCGTCAAAAGTCCAATTTTCTCCACTATTTTTAAAAATATAAATAGCCCCATGCTCAACACCATAATTATTAGAATATTTTTTGGATCCAATAAACATATCTTTACCGTTCATTAATAAGGCTCTGACAAAATAATCATCATCGCTACCAAATGGTGGTACTATTTTTATCTCTTGAACTCTATTTTGTGTAAATAAATTTAAAGAGATAAAAAATAAAAACAAAATGTAAATAAACTTTTACATTTTTTTTAAAAATTAATAAAAAAATATCTTAAATTACAAACTGTGAGAATCTATAAAATTGTTAATGAACTTTTGGTTAATAAATCGTCAAATTTGGTCAGTTAATTCATAATTCAATTTTTTTAGTAAATCAGAATTTTCTTTTAAAAATTCTTTATATGAATCATCATCAAAATAATTTTTATAATCACCAATTATGCCTTTTCTAGCAGAGACACTAGTAGTTTTGCGACCTTTTAGTAGATTGAATAATTTTCTGATTTTTCTATTTTTAAATTTATATTTTTTTAATCTTATATCAATTATTTTATTTTTTAATTTTAATTCAAATTTATTTGCAATATCTTGAATAGTCTTTTCGTAATTAAGATTTAAGTCTTCATATTTTAGAAAAAGTATTTTGTTAGAATAAATACTTCTCTCCCATGATTCAATGTGAAACTTCCAAAATTGTATACGATTATATTCTTCTGAAGTTTTATCAAAATTGTGTTTTGTCATTAAAAATTCTTTAAACGAAATAACTTTTATCTTTTCGTCAAATTTTTTCATAAATTCAAAAAGGGAAACCATCACATCTAAACCATTTCTATACACATAGATAATATTTGAGTTGAAAAACAAAAGATTGATTTTGTTTCTAAAATCTTGGTTTTCAATATATATATCGAATTGAGGCAAATAATGGGTTTTTATTAAAACGGGTATTTTTTTTTTGTTAAAATATTCAATTTTTTCTAATGCTAACTTGTAGTTTTCATTTAAAACAATCAATTTTTTTTTATTAAAACCTTGGACATTATTTATTAATGTATCTAAAGTTAAATGAGTACCCGATCTTCTATGGGTAACAATTATTAGATTTTTATTCATTTTTATGTGTTTTGAATAATTGACAAAACTAATTAATTATTTAGATTCTTGAAAAGAATTTTGTGTCTTAAAAATTTATAAATAAAACAAAAAATATGTGAAGATTTAGTTATCAAAAACATATTTATTAACCAATATTATTCATAATTAATACTGTCGCTTAAAAATAACTACAAATTTGGGTTTTAACGAAGACCCAAATTTGAGTTATTCAAACGGAACTTACTTACAACTTTTCAGGTTTTACAGGCGATAGCTAAGA
>DYKL01000079.1 GCA_020722645.1 Acetofilamentum sp.
TTTTCTTAGCTATCGCCTGTAAAACCTGAAAAGTTGTAAGTAAGTTCCGTTTCAAAACTAATGTTTCACATGCCGCTTAACACACCAATGGAAATAACAACAGCAGAGGATACAGGCAGAGCATTTGCAAAAGCATTGGTGAACTTTGACAAATTAGAAGGCAGTATTTTTAATCTCGGTGGTGTGAAAATTGCAGAATCGAATATCATAAATTTTTATCACTTTCTTTCAATATATACGGACTCGGTAAAATTCGTTTTCCCGGGATTGCTTTTGCTACAAAAAACTTTCATTGTGCTTATTATGCCGATGGAGATGACTTAGAAAATATTTTACATTTCAGAAAGGATAGTATTGACAATTATTTTACAAAATTACGAAAGCATATTTTACCGGTGCAGAGATTTTTCACAAGACCGTTCAGTAGTTTAGTTCAGTTTATTTTATTGCAAAAATCCGAGCCTTTTAAGGCAGTCAAAAAACGAATAAACAGCGATATTCTGCATTTTTTTTCAAAACCGGCTTTATAGTTGTTTTAAAATTGCTTGTGCACGCCCGATATTCAGGTCGAGTTTGTCTAAAAATGCAGATTTGTTGCCGTTAAGGTTTAAAAATTTTAAGTTTCTTAGTTTTTTCAATCCATGAGGAAGTGAAGTAAGTTGATTATTTGTCAAATCTAAGGTTGACAGATTTTGTAGTTTGGATATTTCTTCGGGGATTTCTTTAATTTTGTTATTTCTTAATTCAAGCGTTTTAAGGTTTTTCAATTCTGTCAACTCGACAGGGAAAGCTGTTAAATTATTGAATGTTACGTTTAGATATGTCAGATTTTTAAATTTAAAGACAAATTCAGGTATTTCATTTAGATTATTATTGATGAGCATCAATAAGTCCAAATTTTGTAGATTTTCCATTTCAGCAAGGAATTTTATTATTTTATTTCCGCGTAAATCAAGTCTTTTTAGATTCTGTAAATTACCAAAAGAGGCAGGAAGTTCAGTCAAATTGTTATCTTCTAAGTTCAAATCAGTTAAATTTTCGAGACAACCTATTTCATTTGGCACGTTATTTATCTGATTTTGAGTTAATTGCAAGAATTTTAAATTTTTCAGATATCCGATTTCTACAGGCAGATTTTTTAGTTTATTTCTGTATAGATACAGATAGTGCAGATTTTGTAATTTCCCGATTGTGTGAGGCAAAGATTCAAGCTGATTACAGGTAATAGTCAGATTTTCAAGTTCGGTTAAATTGCCAATTTCTTCCGGCAATGATTTTAAGCTGTTTTGCGAAAGATATAATTTTTTTAAACTTGTAATATTTCCGATTTCTTTGGGTAATTTGACAATTTTGACGGTTTTAAAATCTTCTGCCGAAAGCCTTAATTCAGCAGCATTACTGTTAATCGCTTTTTGAATCGTATCTTTTAAACCGACCGATTGTAAACCTGCAACATATTCCATAACCTGTTCGTTTTTAGGAATTTCTTTTGGTTCTATGTCTTTGATTAACAGCTCTTTGTTATTAGGAAATTTTTCGAATATTTCAATCACTTTATCTGACATATTTTTAGCTAAATAATATCTTATCAGCGATTTAGCAATTAAAATAACAACTTTTTCTTCGTTGTCTTTCAATGATTTTTCGACCATCGGAATCAGGTTTTGTATTAAATTAAAATCATCTTTTCTTGATTTTTCATTAAATAACAAATTGATTATCGAATAAACAATTCCTGCCGCATAAACTCTGTTTTCTGGATTTTCATTTTGCAGATTTTCTTCAACAACAACAAAAGTATCGGATATTTCAGAAATGTTTTCAGCTTTATTGACTAATGTACGGGCGGCAACAATTCTGACATCATTAAAATCGTCATTCAGCAAACCTTTCAAGGTAGAAAATAATGGCGTAATGTCGGAATAAATCCTTGTTAAAGTTCCGGCGGCTTCTTGTCTGATGTCTTTATCTTGATGATTTAAAAGTTTTATAGTTTGTTGGTAATTCTTCGTTTTTGTGTAATAATAAGTTAATAAATCAGCCGAAGCCCACTTAATTTTTTCATTTTTCTTTGTAAGTAAACTGTCAAATAAACTTATATGTTCTTTAATTTCAAGCATTTCGAATGGAGACATTACTGCATTTCTGAATATGAAAAGAGTTTTTAATTTTAATGAGTCAATATCTCCTTTAAGAATTTTGATTAAACCTTAAATAGTAATTGTAAAGTCTTGATTATCAGACTGGGTACTGCCTATAGTTTCAATGTCAGATTCTCTGACTTTTGTGTCGTTATCAAAAAGTAATACCGCTAAAAGAGGCATAGAATATTCAATGTCTCTTTCAGAGCGGTCTTGAACCATATTTGGTATGGTGCAGTCCGATAAAAATTCTAATTCTTTGATTTTTTCCTGACTTGTAGCAGTCTTTAATTTTAAATGTTGAGGAATAATGTCGAATAATTCTGCTGTTTTCCACCTGATTTCTTCGTTTTCATCAAAAAGGTATTTATTAATGAAAGGGTAAGCTTCATTTATATTATAATCTTTTGATTTCAAAGTCGATAATTCATCAAGACAATCTAAAACACAACTTATATCATCTGTTTTAAGTTTTTTTATAATTGATTGAAAATCAGGAATAATCATTAGGTAACGTTTAGTTGTGTTTTAGTGTAACAATTTAATAATGTGTTAATTATCTGAATTGTTAAAAATTAGATTCTGTAATTATCCAAGGTTAATAAAGTTGAAATTTCTTGTCCGTCTCTGTTTACAATAATTTTTATTTTTCTTCCTTCTTTACTTCTTAAAATAAGCAAAATATCATTAAGAGTATATTCGGTTGCGCTAAGGCCATTTATTTTTATAATTTGATCTTCGGCTTTCAAACCGGCTTTGTCAGCGGGTGAATTTTTCTGAACATAAAAAATCGTATAAATTCTCAACCCTGCAAAAGGTGTAATAATTTCCATACCACTGAGGTCGAAATTGAAATTATCATAAAAATTAGAATTTTTTTTCAGCAACATTTTTTGATTTCCGTAGTCGAAAATAACGTCAAATCTTCTAAGAATTTCAGAACCGATTGTGCCGTTTCTGCCCGGAATATCATAATCAGCCGGTACATTAAGTCCCGAACTGTCGGGATAGCTGACTGTAACATTTTCGAGATAAATTTTTTCGGTTAAAAAAAGTTTAGGAACTGTGCCTTGTTGACCAAAAATGTCGCCGTTAAGACCCTGCCCCAAGTAGTAGGATTTTTCGTTTTCGGGTTTAGGAATGCTGTCTGAACTGTTGTAAAAAAGCCATAACGCGTCACTAGCTCCCAAATCAACAAGTAAATCGGCATAAATAATTGTATCTTCGTTTATTTGGACTTTCATTTTTGTATATGGCTTTCCCTGATATATTTTCAGAGGATAAGAAATCCATTTATTGTGTTTTCGAGTGTATTTGAATTTTTTTGGATTATAAAAAGTTATTATTTTTTTTTCATAATCTATTTCAACAATAAAATTTTCAAAAATGACATTTCCGATAATTCCATTTACAGGAATCCCCATTTTTTTATCCATTTCAAATTTATCTTTTTCCATAACAAAGATATTTTGCATAGTCATAACAATATCTTTGATTTTTAATACATTATCAAATGTATGCCAAACTTTTAAATCTTCACCTTCACCCAAACCTTTAATTGTACTTGAGCCTGTAACCTGAAATTCGTAATCGCCTGTAAAAGAAGTCAGTAATGTGGGTCTTATACCTGTATCCAAAATAAAAAACAAAGTATCAGAGCCGTTTACCTGAATTGGTATAACAACCAGATTATTTGCAAATTTGAATTTTATAGTCATACTGATTTGACTAGTATCTCTGAAACCAATATAAAAATTGTTTGTTTGCGATATAGCTGTTAAGTTTATTATAAATAATATGACAGTAAAAAGTTTTTTTTTCATTGAATTAATAAGTATTTATTTCTAATTATGATAAATTTTAAAATTAAAGTGTATAAAATCAAAAAATCGTTTATTATTTAATTAGCCAATTATTGATTTTCAATTGATTATTATTTCCATCTTTGTAAACGCTAACACGGTGATTTACAGATTGTTACAATAAAACATAACAAACTATTGAAAACTAATAGTGTTTTAGTAACTGTTACGAAATAACTTGTTTATTTGATATTTTTAATAACCACATAGACACATAGTTCACATAGATTATTAAATATGTTATTTCTTAACAATCCCTTAGCGAATACAATTCAAACAAATGAAAAGAATAATGTCAAAAATAGAAATAACTATTGAATACCCAAAGGATTTTGTAAATTTTCGTATTGAACGAGTTCGGCTTTAATCGTTCCGACTTTGGATTTCATTTTAATTAAAACAGGAATGTAGTTTCCGTCATCAGAAAACCAAATTTTTAAATCATCTTCATTTTTAAAGGGGTTGCTAACTTCAAGAACCGGAACAAATAACATACAGTTTATTTTTCCGAATTTTGATTTAATTTTTTCGTTTTCTTTATATTTAATTTTGACGGGAAAAAGTTTTTCTTCGTGGAAAGTTGTCAAATCAATTGTTTGCCCTTTTGTAAAATCCTGACTGAATAAATGACGTCTTACAAAATAAAATGCAGATAATAAATCAAGAGCATTGTTGGGAATGTAATGTTTACCGCTGTTAAGAGACCAAACATAGTTTTGTTCTCTGAAAAAAAGGACTTCGTTATAAAGTCTAAAGTTATTTTCTTTTATATTTCTTGCCGATTTAACAGGATAGCCGTTTTTTATGTTGATATAACTTTCATAAACATCATAAATTGTGGCAAAATTGGTTGCAAGCCCTGTAGTAACAGCAGTAGCTTTAACGTAATAGAAATAATCTTCACCGGAAGGAATTACGTCAATAGTCATTGAAGCTTCACCGCCCTTAACGGCACCGTACTTAACGGAGTAAACGAGTTTTTCTCCCGGACGATAGGCGCTATTGGCGGTGATTGAGTCGATATCTATCTGAGATATCAGCTTCAAAGGTAAAACTAAAACAAAAAGATAAAAGAATAATTTGTACATAAATTATTTATCGCCTTCAATATCGAAATAATTATGCAACAAAACATCAAATTGAGCCATTAATTCTTTTTTCTGAATCGGAGTTAATTTTGTCTTCAATGTTTCTTCATCATCTAATGTTAAGTAAGAAACACTAACACCCAATGCTTTTGCTAATCTCGACAGAGTTTTAACATTGTAGCTGTTTGGATTGTCACGAGACAACATAGCTCTTAAACTTACTGTGGGAACACCACATTCTCTTGCTAATTTAGCAACTGACCAACCTTTTTGTTTACGAAGGTCGTGAATTTTTGTAGTAATATTCATATCCTTAAATTTTTTTGACAAATATAAAATAAATTTACAAAAAAATAAAACTTTAATAATTTTTTTTGACACAATTTTTGAACAATATATTTAAAATTATGATTTACAGAGTTTTATAAATAAAAAAAAAAAATCTTGATTTTTATAATTTTTTTTACTTTTGTACTCAAATTAATAAAAATGTTTTCTAAACTATACATAAAAAAAAATAAATTAAGAACGCAAAAATTTTTAATTTTTCTGGGTTCTTTTTTAATTATTTTTATTTCTTTTTCAAAAGAAAGGCAATTCAGATACGAATATCAGAAAGGAGCACCCTGGCAACATGAAGATTTATTTGCTTCTTATGGCTTTTCTATTTATAAACTGCCCGAAGAACTGAAATATGAAATTGACAGTATTAATAACAATCTGTTGCTATACTTCTCTTATTCAGAGAATTACGAGAATATTGTTATTGAACAAATTGAAGAAGATTTTGAAAAACAATGGGCAAATTTTATGAAAGATGATTCTTTGCGTCGGAAAATTGACAAAACATATAAATATGCTCCATATCCGAACAAAAATAATTACAAAAAATATCTTTCTGTTATTATTAAAGACATAAAAACAGTCTATAATGCAGGAATATACGATCCGTCTGAAATTCTTAATTATACTGACGTTAAAGATTTCAAACTTGTTTTTATGAACGGAAATTTTATAAGAACCTACACAAGAGATAACGTTTTTACCTTAAAATTAGCTTATGAGTTTATACTCGACGATATTAAAACAAACGCTGAAAAGGATAATAATAAAGATGATATTTTAAATTTTTACAAGAAATTCACTTTTGAAAAATATATTAATCCTAATTTGAAGTTTGATAAATTAAAAACAAAAGAAATTAAAGAACTATCTATTGAAAATATATCGAAAACAAGAGGATTTATGCAAGCGGGCGAGCTGATTGTGGGTAAAGGTGAGATTATTTCGCTTGATAAATTCAGAATTCTGGAATCTTATAAAAACAGTTACGAACAAGCAGGCAATAAGGGCGTTACAAGAATGACACAGGCGGGAAATGCTATTGTTGTTATGCTTCTGCTCATCGTTTTGTTATTTTATCTCAAAAACAATCAACACGAAATTTACGATAATATCCGGTCTCTTTTACTGATTTTTATTTTAATTATAATTTTTGTTGGTTTAACTGCAATTATCGCGAAATTTTCACTATTTAACATTTATATATTTCCGGTTGCTTTATTACCATTGATTCTGAAAACATTTTTTGACGATAAATCGGCTTTGTTTATTTTATTGGTGGCAATTTTATTACTCGGATTTATTGTCCCGAACGGTTTTGAATTTGTTGTTATACAATTTATAGCTGGTTTTGCATCAATTTTCGGACATTCTCAACTAACAAAAAGAAGTCAGTTGTATTACTCTGCTTTTAGTGTATTTGTAGCTATGAGTTTAATATATACCGGAATTGCCATAATTCATGAAGGCAGTATTCTGGAGATTGATTATGTTCAATATTTGTACTTCGGTCTAAACGGATTACTTCTGCTTTCGGCTTATCCATTAATATATGCCTTTGAAAGATTATTCGGTTTTATTTCGGATATTACGCTTTTGGAATTATCATCAACAAATAATACTTTACTGCAAAAAATTTCGACAACAGCACCCGGAACTTTTCAGCATTCATTGCAGGTTTCGCATTTAGCCGAAGCCGCTGCCAAAAAAATCGGTGCCAATTCATTACTTGTCAGAGTAGGGGCTTTGTATCACGACATCGGAAAGACTTCTACGCCGGCGTTTTTTATCGAAAATCAGGTTACCGGTTATAATCCTCACGACCAGATATCTTTTGACCAAAGTGCCCAGATTATTATTAATCACGTTACAAACGGAATTGCGATGGCTACAAAAAATAAACTGCCTCAGCAATTAATTGATTTTATAAGAACTCATCACGGTACTACAACTGTTCAATATTTTTACAAAAATTACATTAAAAAGTTTCCTGATAAAAAAGACGAAGTAGAAAAATTTACTTATCCCGGACCAAAACCTTTTTCGAAAGAAACTGCTATTCTGATGATGTCAGATGCTATTGAAGCGGCTTCGAGAAGTTTAAAAGAGATAAATGTTGATATTATGAAACACTTAGTTGAAAATATCATTGATAATCAGATGCAAAACAAACAATTTGACGATGCAAACATAACACTGAAAGAAATTACAACACTGAAAGAATTATACACAGAACTGTTGTTGAATATTTACCACGCCAGAATCGAATATCCGAAATAGTGATATGTATTAGTTTCAGGCAAGGACAAAGTAAATGACTGAAAATTCTATTTTTTTACTATTTTTGTTGTAAATATTTCTTTTTCAGTTTGAATTTTAATCAAATAAACACCATTAGAATAATTTGATAAATCAATATTTTCGGTTTGATTTGTCAATATCTTTTCAATTATAATTCTTCCGGTTATGTCCGAAATCGAAATTTTTTGGATTTTTAAGTCAGAAAAATTAATATTTAGAATACAGGATGTTGGGTTTGGATATATTGAAATCCCTTTTTGATGTAAATCTTCAATTTCAACAAAAGCATTTACGATAACTTCAAAACTGCAATTTGCAGTATTTCCTGCAATATCAGTAACAGTCCAAACAATAGTTGTTGTACCTATTGGTAATTGTTCATTTTCTAATGTAGCAGAATTATTGAAATCATTTATTAAAGTTTCATCTTCACAGTTATCCTCAAATGAAGTCGGATTAAATTCTGTACTTTGAACAGTGAAGAAAGTTTCACCTTCGTTTAAATTAATTGTTTGATTTTCAATGCAATTAATTGTCGGATTTGTAATATCATCAATAATCACAGTTTGTTGGGCAGTTGTGCTGTTTCCGTTACCGTCTGCAAAAGTCCAGGTTATTGTATATGTTCCTTGTTCAGAGTATTCAGTCGGGTCGGTTGTGGTTCCGGTTACTGTACCTGCACAATTATCGGTAGTTGTAGGTGCTGTTGCGGTTACAGAACATTCGTCTGTTAATGTTGTTAAAGTTGGAGTTTCGGGTGCTGTTACATCATCAATAATCACAGTTTGTTGGGCAGTTGTGCTGTTTCCGTTACCGTCTGCAAAAGTCCAGGTTATTGTATATGTTCCTTGTTCAGAGTATTCAGTCGGGTCGGTTGTGGTTCCGGTTACTGTACCTGCACAATTATCGGTAGTTGTAGGTGCTGTTGCGGTTACAGAACATTCGTCTGTTAATGTTGTTAAAGTTGGAGTTTCGGGTGCTGTTACATCATCAATAATCACAGTTTGTTGGGCAGTTGTGCTGTTTCCGTTACCGTCTGCAAAAGTCCAGGTTATTGTATATGTTCCTTGTTCAGAGTATTCAGTCGGGTCGGTTGTGGTTCCGGTTACTGTACCTGCACAATTATCGGTAGTTGTAGGTGCTGTTGCGGTTACAGAACATTCGTCTGTTAATGTTGTTAAAGTTGGAGTTTCGGGTGCTGTTACATCATCAATAATCACAGTTTGTTGGGCAGTTGTGCTGTTTCCGTTACCGTCTGCAAAAGTCCAGGTTATTGTATATGTTCCTTGTGCGGTAAATTGTGTATTTTGATCAGGATATCCTAAAACTAATCCTTTACAATTGTCAATGGTTGTGGGATTTGTAACTGTAATAGGACACTCGCTAATAATTGTTTCCAAGTTCGGCATTTCGGGTGGTGTATTATCATCAATAATTACAATCTGTTCGGCTGTTGTGCTGTTTCCGTTACCGTCTGCAAAAGTCCAAATGATTTTGAAATTTCCTTGTATAGAGTATTCTGTCGGGTCGGTAGTTGTTCCGGTTACTGTACCTGCACAATTATCGTTAGTTGTAGGTGCTGTTGCGGTTACGGAACACTCATCAGTTAAATCCGGCAAAGTTGGTGTTGTTGGTAGAGAAAAATCTTTGACAGCAACATTAAATGAAATTTCCAGATAATTGTCAAATTCATCAATAATAAAAAAAGTTACAGTATTTTCATTGCCTGAAATAATTGTCCCGGCTGGTGGGGATTGAGTGATTTGATTAACAGGAAAAGTAATTGTTTGTGTATAATCCGGTAAAATCGCTTCGCAATTCAAATCCGCCGCAAGAATTTTATCCGTAAAATAAATATTAGTTGTGAATTCATAAGCTCCAATATCTATCATATTTCCGAAAATTCTTTGATTACCTTTTAAATCAAAATCAAACAGACCGTATTCTTGTATATCAGAACCAGCTTCAATCAAAATTGAGTTTGAATCAAGTTGAAAATCATTATTATTATAATCAATAAATTCAGGAAAAACTTCAATGCAATTTTGATATAAAATATAATCAGGCGAATAATACAATCCGTTTAAACCATCTTGAATATTGCAATTTATTACTTCATAATAGTTATAACTATAAATTTGATTGCCACTTGTTGCAGTATTTCCCCAAAATATACTGTTTACAGCTATTAAATTATTTCGTGAATTAATACCACCACCGTAGAAATTTGCTGAATTATTCACAACAGTATTGTTGATAAAAAAACAAGAATCGTTAAAATTATAATCATAAAAAATAGCACCACCATCTTGTCCTGCAAAATTATCATGAAATAAACTGTTTGTAATTAAAGGATTTGCATAGTAACAGAAAATTGCCCCACCTTTTTTCTGAGCTTTATTATTTCTAAAAATACATCTGTCAATTTTTATGGCTGAGAAACTTTCTGTATAAATTGCACCACCATTGTCTTCGTAATAAATATTCCCGACTGATTTTCCATATTCAAAAATGCAATGAGTAAAAGAAGAAGAATCAGTTCCTAAACACATACCACTAATATCATTAAAATCTATACCTCCCCAGCCACCTTGCGGAGTATTTAATTTGTGAAAATTTAAAGTGTCTTTAACAGTAAAAATAATTGGTTGGTCTGATGTACCGGTTGCAATAATTCTGCCTTTTACATCAATTTTATAATTATCTTGAAATTCGACAACGGTTCCGGGCAATATCTTAAGAGTTTTATTATTTCTGATAACTATATCGTTTGTAATTTTGATAGTATCATTGTTCCATTCCGTATCGAAATATAGACAACCGCCAAAAAAATTATCATCAATTAAAGTACTGTTTTCGTACGCACCAATATCAATTCTATTTTCTGTAACTCGGTTATTTCCGGAAATATCAAATTCTGGAAGATTAAGTCCGGTTGTGTCAGGTGTTCCACTGTTAATGCTTAAAGAAAACGGGTGAAGTCTGTAATCTGATTTTTCAGGCAAAATAAAGTAAGGATTTTCGTTAATATTGTTGTTTGCGTAAAAATCAAATGAATATTGATCAACTCCGCTACCGCTGAATAATTCAGGTCCACCTTTAATATTACAATAATAGAACTCAGGTGTTGATGTTCCTACAATTTCGACGGAATTTGCATATTGATAAGGGATATCGTTGCAGTAATCTATTCCGTTCCATATAATTGTGTTGATAAGTATAGGACTTGAATTATAACATCTGATACCATTTATCATTAAGTTATCTGCAATTGTACAGTTAATGATGTCCGGAGATGAGTTGTTGTCACATATTATTCCTGCACCTCTTATACTTCCCTGCCAGCTATTATGAAAATCATTTGAAAATATTAAATTATTTATGATTTTTGGAGATGAATTATCACAGTATATTGCCGCAAAAGTTACTGCCCCCATCATTCCGGTTGTTACATAATTATCAAAAAACATACAACTCTCAATAACAGGTGAAGACATTTCGCATGAAATTATCCCACCGCTAAATACTTCCCACAAGTTTTCGTTGTAATTAAAAAAAATGCAATTATTTACAGATATACCCAGCAATTCCTTAACAAATTTAACAATTATCAAAATACTTGAAAAATCAAGTAA
>DYKL01000553.1 GCA_020722645.1 Acetofilamentum sp.
GCTTTAAGGACAGCTTGGCGGTAGATTTTTAGTTGCTGTTGTGCTTTTTTGAGCTTTTCTAAGCCGGTATCTATATCCGCAAACAGACTTTCTATCTTGGCTACTATCTTTTCTTGCGTGGCAAGCGGCGGAAGGGGGATTTGTATTTCTTTTAATTTACTTGCATTCACATTAGGCACTGCAATACCTAAACTTTTTTCAGAAATTTCATTCCAATATTTCGGACTTTTTAAAAACAAATAAAAATATTTAATATAGACTATTTCCTTAATTGGTTTAAATCTAATTAAATAGGAAGCAAAAACAGATTTTAAAGGTTTTTCTAATAAAAAGCTATAACCAACTGACCCTGCTCGTGAAATTAATATGTCCCCATCTTCTAATAAATATTTTTTGTAATCTTTTGGGTTTTCTTTACAAAAAGGAACTGTTTCCCAATTTATATTGCCTGATGTAATATCTGTTGTTCTTACAAATTTTAAATCGCCATCAACACTTGCACTTGTTGTGTATCCATATTGAGGATTAGTACAAACCTCCCCTAACTTGACCATTTTCCAATCTTTCGGCAGGGTATTTTTTTGGTTATTCATCAATGTTATATTTTTTTATAATATGTTTGAATTGTCTAATTTTGGGCAAAGATATATTTTTTTTGGTTTTTTGGGGTATGTTTAGTTATATTTCGTTTGCCAATTCTAATATTTTAGTGTATAAATCGGGCTTAATCCAAAATCCGGTTTCGGTTTTCAGTTGATTTAAAATAATTTTCACATTTTCAACAATGCCTTTTTGTTTTGCTTTAATCAAAATACCAAGCAACCCAACAACTTTGATATTATTTTCGACAGCAACAATTCTGGCTTTAATTTCGTCAACAATCAAAAAATCGGCATTTTTCCGAATAGCTAATATAATGGCGTGAGTTTCACCAGTATCTAAATTTTTGATATTATTTTCAAGTATTTCTAAGTCCGAAATTTCTTCTACAAAAATCCAATGTTTATTTTCATCAATAATTTTTTTCTGAAACTCCAAAACAGACAGTTCTTCGTAAACTGCAAGCGGAATTAAAATTACACCAAAAAGCTCGAACAGAATATCTAACCTGTTGATATGTATAAGGTTAGTAATAGTTGTTGTATCAGACACAACGACCATTTAAAGTGATTTAAGATTTTGCAAATCAGTTTCTAAATCGGAAATATCGTAGTTCAGATAAATATTTCGTTTGGTAAGTTCTTTCTGAAATTGAATTACATCGGTTTCGCAGAGCTTAGCAGCTTGTTTGAGTGATAAAATTTTACGATGATAAAGAAAACAAGCAAATTCAAATTTAAGTTTTTTTTCAGATATTTTTTTTCTATCAATAATATTGTCGGGTATAGTAATTATCATGAATTATTTTTTTACAAATATACAATTTTTTGAGATATAAATATTTTTTTTGAACTATATAAATTTTTTTTGAACCACATAGGTACATAGGGCACATAAGTTTTTTCTTCCTATGTTATCTATGTTTCTATGTGGTTTATTAATTTTCTACCACATAGGTACATAGGGCACATAGTTTTTTCTTCCTATGTTATCTATGTTTCTATGTGGTTTATTAATTTTCTACCACATAGGTACATAGGGCACATAAGTTTTTTCTTCCTATGTTATCTATGTTTCTATGTGGTTTATTAATTTTCTACCA